>NZ_CP150248.1:1780000-2080000 GCF_037975285.1 Ornithinibacillus sp. FSL M8-0202 | reverse complement strand
GTTACCCATCATTTAGGAATGAAGCTTTTAGGAGCGACAGGTGCGATTCCAATACATGCGCGTGTCGTAGCCGATCAAAACCTTATTACAGCTGGCGGGGTTACTTCGGGATTGGACCTTGCTCTTTATTTAGTAGAAAGCGAGTTAGGTCCACGTATAGCACACGCCGTAGAGCAGTTGTTTGAGTATGAACGTAGAGGAACGATTTGGAAGGCCGAGGGAGATACTCCGATAGTACAACAACAAGGAGATCAATCGGAATTACCCAAAGAAACATCTTCTACACAATCAGGAGATGGAATAGATTTTCAAGGGCTATGGGATACAACGATATCCACACCTGTTGGTAAAATGAACGTCCTATTAGATTTAAAGATGGAGAATAATCGTATAGTTGGTACAGCCAAACAAGGTGAAGAAGTCGTAACACTTGATAACCCCGTATTAGACGGGGATTCCCTAACATGGACAATGAAAGTGACTAAACCAATACGGCTTACCTTAACATTTATCGTTACCGTAAAAGGGGATAAAATGCGTGGCATCGTCAAGGCCGGAATGCTTCCATCATCTAAATTAGTTGGAAAGCTTGTTTCCTAGAAGGGTGGACAGATGTATTCTATTCTCGTATTTACCCATATCCTTAACCATTATTCTTAGGGACTTTCTTCGCTCTTCCTTTTGTACTAACTAACGCGCGGTCTCAGACAAGGGAACGGAGAGGGGCCTATGTTACCAAATGATTACGGATGACTGGAAAAGAGGACGGAGAGAGCTTCTCTGTTACCTAAATAATCACGATTAACGGAATAAGGGCACTGATAGAGCTTCTCTGTTACCCAAATGATCACGATTAACGGAATAAGGGCACTGAGAGGATTCCTCTGTTACCTAAATAATCACGAAAAGCGGAATAAGGGCACTGATAGAGCTTCTCTGTTACCTAAATAATCACGATTAACGGAATAAGGGCACTGAGAGGATTCCTCTGTTACCTAAATAATCACGAAAAGCGGAATAAGGGCACTGATAGAGCTTCTCTGTTACCTAAATAATCACGATTAACGGAATAAGGGCACTGAGAGGATTCCTCTGTTACCTAAATAATCACGAAATGCGGAATAAGGGCACTGACAGAGTTCTCTGTTACCCTATTGATCACGGAGACCATTTTCATCATGACTAATCGCCATACATCTTTTTAAGTTTCGGAGGAGTTATTTATGAGGAAATTCATTCTTACTATTGTTTTCATCATTCCAATCATGTGGGTCTTCCATACGTTTTCAAAGAATTTCATGGTTGACCCTACGTTTGAGAAGTTCCTTGCTAGGAAGGATGACATTCTAACCAATGAATCACTGTGGCTGCTCATGATTCGTATGCATATTTTCCTGGCAATTATCTCCCTTCTTACTGGGCCTATTGGCGTGCTCAAGAAAATACGTCGTACATCCATTCAGGTTCACCGTTGGAATGGGCGGATATATGTCATATCGATTCTATTAAACTTCATACCAGGAATCTATGTCTCTTTCTTTGCTACTGGGGGATGGATTAGCACGGTTGGCTTTCTTATTTTGAATTCGCTATGGCTTTATACAACCGTGTTAGCCTATTGGAATATTAAAAGGAAAAAAGTTAGCTTACACAGTACATGGATGACTCGGAGCTTCTTTCTTACATTTGCCAATATGACTATTTATATAGTCGTACTCATTTTGCATACGATCATGAATATCCCGTATAGCCTTTCTTATACTATAGCAGTGTGGTCATGTTGGATTCTTAATTTACTTTTGGCAGAAATTTTTATTAGGAAGAGGATCTTTTTATAATGGATATAACAGTTCATCTGATCATGCGCCGGTAAAAAGATAAGAATTGACAACTTATTATATCACCTATATATTTTACTAAATGAAATAATTTAGGTGGGATAGCATGATAAACGATAATCTCCAAAACAGCGACCTTATTCACTATATTATAGAAGAAATAATCGATATCCAGAAGCAGTCCCAACAATTTGTCAATCGAATCACGTTGGGTGAACAGCTTACCCAATCCCAGTTAGTGTTATTGTTCCAGCTGAAGAAACAGGATGGAATGAAGGCTACGGATATTGCAGAATTTTTTCATGTTACACCAGGGGCAGTAACAGCAATGTGTGATAAGCTAGAGAAGCAATCCTATATTGAACGAACTAAGGACCCAATGGATCGCCGTATTGTAAAAATGGTCCTCACTCCCCAAGGCGAACAGAAGATAAGGGAATTATTTAAGAAATTCCCTGAAAAAGAAATAGAAAAAATAGCAACAACACTAGTACAAGTAAATAAATTAATGTCTACCATTACCTAAACATGCTCTTAAGTAAATCTTAAGGGTATTTTTTATTGACTTCTATATTTAATAAGTATATATTTTAATCATTAAAATATATACTTATTAAAACAATTTAGAAAAGGGGGATTTTCTTGGATAACAAAGCTTCTAACCGCTTCAAAAAGTTGACCAAAACAAGTGGTGTGATTAGAGAAAGGTTACTAGATTACGCCTTGATACGGATAAATGGGGCAGTTACATGTCAGCAGGAACTAGAGTCTGAGAGTTTATTTATTTTAGGTAGTGCAACATTTCAATCCCATACAACCGTCGGCAAACTAAATTCAAAAGGGGTCTCTACCTTTCAATCATTACACGCTGACGAGATTACCAATATCGGATCCCTCACGTTAACCGAAGGAACAGCTATGACGATCCAGAGTAGTGGGATACTATCAGTCAAGCAGGAGATTACCGCAGATCACTTTGTGGCTAAAGGTGTTGTTAAAGCAGCTATTGTCAAATCCAACTACATCTCCATAGCTTTAACTGGTAAAAGCAAAATTGAAACGCTTCAAGGGAAGCACATAGAAGTAGACTTAGAAAAGAGGGGATGGTTCATTCATAAAAAACAATTAATTTGTTCCGCTATTGTAGGCGAGGATGTAAAGCTTCATTCAACAATCGCCAATTCAATTAAAGGAAGGACAATTCAAATAGGACCTAATTGTCATATTAGACACATGAGCTACTCCGATTCTTATACCCTCCATCCAACATCAAAGGTTGAACAAATACATAAACAATAGTTTGCTGGTACTAGAGTCGACACCTCACATGCAAGTCTCCAGTTATGCCTTATTTTTTATAGCTATACTTTATTGCAAAATTTTTGTAAATTTTTATGCTTTTCCTATTATTCTATGGAATATATTATATAAAATAGAATTAAGGGATGGTGAAATGATGAAAAGAAAATTTACGAAGCAAGAAACGAGTTGGATGTATTATGATTGGGCAAGTAATGCTTTTTCCATGATTATTACTACCGCGATCTTCCCCATTTTTTATAAAGCACAAGCAACAGCAGCGGGGGTAGAGGCGGCAGATTCAACAGCATACTTGGGTTATACCATTGCGATTTTCACATTTATTTTAGCCATGATTGGCCCAGTATTAGGAACTATAGCAGATTATGAAGGTTATAAAAAGAGGTTTTTTGTTAGCTTTTTATTGTTAGGACTTATCTCTACCTTTTCGTTAATCTTCGTACCAGAGGGAGAATGGTTACTATTACTTATCCTCTTCACATTGGCTTCACTTGGATTAACAGGAGCAAATCTTTTTTATGATGCCTTCATAATTGACGTGACCGATAATAAACGGATGAATAAGGTATCGGCAAGGGGCTTTGGATACGGCTATATTGGTGGAGCTATTCCATTTTTAATTAGTATTGCCATTATCTTGTTAGCCCAAGAAGGGATTATTCCAATATCCAGTACAACGGCTAGTAAAATTGCATTTTTTATCGCCGTAATCTGGTGGGCGATATTTTCTATTCCAATGATTAAAAACGTTAAACAAATACATGGAATTAAGCGGGAACCAAACCCGATTCGTACAAGCTTCCGTCGTCTGAAGGAAACGGTTACATCCATTAGACAATATAAGCACTTAACGATATTTCTAATTGCTTACTTTTTCTACATAGATGGTGTCGGAACGATTATTTCCATGTCGACAGCATACGGAACTGATGTAGGATTGAGTGCAACGGTTCTATTAGTTGTCCTGTTTGTCACTCAAATCGTGGCAGCTCCTTTTGCCATTCTATATGGTAGATTAGCTGACCGATTTTCTGCAAAGCTTATGTTAAATATTGGTGTTTTCATCTATATCATCGTATGTATATACGGCTACTTCCTTGAAACAGCACTTGATTTCTGGATCCTGGCCATGCTTGTTGCTACATCACAAGGTGGCTTACAAGCATTAAGTAGATCGTACTATGCTAAGCTAATTCCGAAGCATAAATCTAATGAATTCTTCGGTTTCTATAATATCTTTGGTAAGTTCGCTTCTGTTACAGGTCCTGTTTTAATGGGGGTTACAACCCAAATGACAGGAAAATCGAATGCAGGTGTCTTGAGCCTAATCGTATTATTTATTATTGGAGCAATTGTGTTAGCCTTTGTTCCTTCTGATAAGAAATTATTAAATGAACAAAATGGTAACCTGAATGTTTCTTAAGTTGTAAACATAATGGGCAAAAAAATGAGGCTGGGACAAAACCCCAGTAAATTAATATAAGCATGGTCCTTACCAACGTTTTAACGGTAAGGACCATGCTTATTATTTTTTGCACGCAATTTTCTGATATTAAAGTAAACAAAAAGGACACCATCTGATAAAATTAAAGTACGACCAATAACTTTTTTCGGAGGTGTCCTTATGTCGTATTATAACATGAAACAAGTTGTATTACCTATGGATTTGGAAGTTAGATTAAAAGAAAATGACATTGCCTTTGCCATTAATGATTTAGTAGAAAGTATTCCAGAAAGTGCTCTTGAACCACTTAGAAAAGATACAGGTCGTCCGCCATATGCTTCGCGGATGATGTTGAAAATTATCCTTTGTGGTTATACGCAGTCTGCCTTTTCGGGCAGGAAGATTGAAGCCTTATTAGAAGATAGTGTACGAATGATGTGGTTATCTCAGGAGCATCAACCAAGTTACAGAACGATTAATCGCTTTCGTGTGCACCCATTAGCGAAAGGGTTATTACGTGAGTGCTTTGTACAGTTTCGATCTCAGTTGGTAAAGGAAGAAGTAATTGAAGAAGAGGCTATTTTTATTGATGGCACAAAGATTGAAGCCAATGCGAATAAATTCACATTTGTATGGCGAAAATCGGTTGAAAATTATAGTGAAAAACTAATTGAAAAGTCCAATCCAATGTACGATGAGTTAATTGAGAAGCGAATCATTCCTGAAATAGAACGGGACGATTTCGAAGAGCTTTCGGTTGAAGAAATGAAAGAAATTGTGGAAAAACTGAGTGAAAAAATTGAAGCATACGACAAGGAAATTGAAGCGAGTGACGTTGGTGTTGAGCGGAAACAGCTTCGTTCCGAGCGAAAAGCACCAAAACAATATCGTAAGCAATTTGAAGATTTTATTGAGCGTAAACAAAATTATCAAAAGGATATGGAGATTTTTGAAGACCGCCATAGTTACTCAAAAACAGATCATGATGCCACATTTATGCGGATGAAAGATGACTATATGGGAAACGGACAACTGAAGGCTGGATATAATATTCAAGTTGCGACGGAAGGCCAATATGCGCTCGCTTATGATGTGTTTCCAAATCCAACCGACACCCGTACGTTGATTCCCTTTTTGAATACGATTGAAGAACGCTTCTTTGAACTACCTAAATATATCGTGGCAGACGCAGGGTATGGTAGTGAACAAAACTATGAAGATATTATGAATAATAGAAATAGAACACCTCTTATTACATATAATCAGTATCGAAAGGAGAAGAAAAGAAAACACAAAAACAATGCTTTTCATGTAGACAATTGGGAATACAATGAAGAGGATGATGCATTCATTTGTCCGAATGGAAAGAAATTATTATTCAGCCATGTGTCCCATCGAACCGACAAATACGGATTTAAACGCGAATTTAAAGTCTATGAATGCGAAGATTGTTCCGGATGCCCTTTACGCTCCATGTGTACAAAGGCGAAAGAGGGAAACAATCGAAAAGTATATCTCAATGAAAAGTGGGAATCTCAAAAAGAATACGTCAGGGAGAAGCTTTCAGACGAGAAAACTGGTGAAATTTACGGTAAACGTAAAATCGATGTGGAGCCAGTCTTCGGATTTCTGAAGGCTAATTTGGGTTTCACTCGAATGTCTGTTAGAGGAAAAGAGAAAGTGATAAATGAATTAGGATTTGCGCTTATGGCGGTAAACTTGAGGAAGTATACCGCCAAAATGGGTAAATCTAGTTTAGGAAATGGAAATGATTTCAAAAAACTGGTTCCAAGCAATTTTCAATCGCTTAGAACCAGTTTTTTATTACTTTCTGGCTAGTTTTGTCCCAGCCTCGTTTTCTATATTATATCAACGGGCGCTTATGAAAGTTCAAGCTTACTAAAAAAAGCACATGATGATGCAATCATTTCTTCTATCTTAAATAATAGTTCCAATCCGTCAGCATGATTTTAAGATAGTTTGTAGCTGTTTTTCGTAATTCTCTTCCCTCTTATTTGATAAACCTGATTCAAAATAAGTGCTCCAATCATTTGAACCAACGTCTTTGCCATAATTTGTCCAGCGATGGCGCCCGGTATTGCTGCCCATGGTAAAATATTCGCACCAATTGGGCTTAATCCAATCACGATAAAGACAACCGAATCGAGGAACCCTCCTACTAGCCCACTATAGAACACACGCCATGGTATCGGTAGCTTCAGCCTCGTATATATCTCGGTGTCTGCGGTTTCTGCCACAATAAATGAAAGTGCAGATGCTGCTACAATCATTAAGGTATCCCCTAACAGATAGGAGACGATTCCAGATATAATTAATGCAGTAAATATAATCATGTATGTCTTCTTTCTACCGTGTCGCATTTGCACAAGGTCACGTAGAATGAAGGTTGCACCAATAAACAACGTTCCCATTGGTATTATAAACACGCCAAGTACTAGAGGCGCAAATTTTGCCGTTATCACATTAGCAACGACAATGGATAGTAAATATAAAAATATTCTCATGTCTTATTCCCCTTCTTATGATTACCGGTTATCGATTTTTTCTGGATTGAGATCGTGATTCATTAAACGATAATTCGCCATTTCTTCATATTTAGTACCTGGCTTGCCATAATTACACCATGGATCAATGGATATACCGCCACGAGGTGTGAATTTGCCCCACACTTCGATATAGCGTGGATCTAACAGCTCGATTAGATCGTTCATAATGATATTCACGCAATCCTCGTGGAAGTCGCCATGATTTCGAAAACTAAACAAATATAATTTCAATGACTTACTCTCTACAATCTTCTTATCTGGTATATAAGAAATATACATGGTCGCGAAATCTGGTTGGCCAGTAATTGGGCATAGACTAGTAAATTCCGGACAATTGAACTTTACGAAATAATCTCGGTTAGCATGCAGATTGTCTACAGACTCTAATACCTCCGGTGCATAATCAGAGGGATAATTCGTATTTTGATTCCCTAGTAAATGTAATTCGTCTAATCCTTCCTTATTGGTTCTTGGTGACATAAAAAAACCTCCTCGTAAAGTTTGTTACCACTTCACAAGAGAGGCCATAGCATTAATCTATTAAAAAAAGAAAAAACTATGCCCTTATGGACATAGCAATCCATAGTTTTTTATAGAGGGTTTAAGCTAGGAACCTCTCCCGTTCGGGTATGCAATTGATTTCTTTATTATACAACTCCTTGTGCACATGTCAATCTCTATTTTATTAGGCAACCATTTGCCTTATTCCTTTCCTTAAGGAGACGAAAAGAGGTTGGGACAAAACTATTTCTAACATAGGATAAACCGAACATGAAAGTTAGCGCATCAGACCCGCCCCGGAAATATACTACGCTTTCCGTGGGCGGCTGGTGAGCCTCCTCAGAGCTAACGCTCTTCCGGGGTCTCACCGATGCCTTTCCTCCCACAGGAGTCTCCGTATATTTCCGGTGCTAATGTGGTGATAGTTCGTTTTTTATTACCTTTGTTTTCGTTTTGTCCCAACCTCTATATGAACGTATCAAAAGGTAAAACAATTATAGCTCAAAAGTAGCTGTTTTTCCTTTGGATATATCTTTTGCTTCCTCACCCCGGATAGGGCCGAATTCTAATTCAATAGGTTTATCTTTCCAAATTTTTTCATACTGCTCTTTGTCTAATGTATATATTTGCAGATATTCACCAGAATCGCCAGTTTCAATCACATCACCATACCGATAATTAAGTAGCATCCCTTGATCGAGAATGTACTGACTTCCATCGTTTACAATTAGCTTTGAACTCATTGATGATAGATTAATAGGCTCTGAACCTTGATTATCAAGATCGAATTTAGCTGTCAGCAATACGATTCCATTATTAAAGTCAGTAAAGCGTGGTGCTTCTACTTCATTAGGTGTGAATTCAGTAATCTGATATCCCTCTAGTGTAACCGTTACATCTCCTAACTGTTCACTTTCTCCAATATCAGACTCTTCCTTCAGCATCTTCTTCTCACCCATATCGTCAGTAGTTACCTTATCCTTATAAAAGGCTTCATTGGCAGCTACCTTTTCAGCGCCTTCTTCATTTAAGCTAAGTTTAAATTTGCCTTCCTTTCCAATCGGATTACCGAAGTCTCCTTTTTCCGCTTCAGCAGCTGGAACGTCTATAGCCACAGTCCCTACATCTAATGCTTGCTGTAAATGGGACTTACCGAATGGATAAGCGTAATAACCAGTTACAGATTCACCAGCTTTTAAGGTGTAATCATTTGACGGTGATAATTTTTCTGGCAGCTGTTCTTCTTCTGGAAGCAGCTCTTTATAATTGTTATAAGCCTTATCCGCACCAGTAAATGACAGATAAAAAGTAGGCATATAATATACATCTTGATCCAGCTCATTCGTCACGGTATATTGTGCAATAATGACACCACCATCGGTCTCATCATTGAAAGGAATATCGAAATTAGTGTGGAAATCATTTAATTCAACCAGTGTATAGGCATCCAATGAAACCGTAACACCGTCCAATTCATGTACTTGTGATTCCTTATTTTCATAAAGTACATTCGCCGTTCCTTCTGTTTTATCCTCCATATAAGTAATTAATTCTGCAAAATCACCAGTAGCCGCTCGATTCGTTTCTTCTGATTCCGCTTCTTCCTCTGGTTCATCTTCTTGAACTTCCTCGTCGTCAACCTCTTCATTATCTTCCTTTGAAACATCTTCATTATCATTAGCTGTCTCTTTCTCGCCACTTCCACATCCACTTAAAATAAATAATGCTAGCATCATAGTGACAAGAACCATCCATATTCTACCCAATATTTTCCAACCTCCAAGATTTCAAACTGGTAACAGTGTAACATATTAGGCTTTTTAGTAATATGAGGAGAAAGGATTAATTTATATGGAAGAATACTACAATACTAAGTCTCAAGTCACATTACTTTAGAACGAACCTTCGCAGAGCAAGGAATATTTAATTGAACCTAATGAATAGCCTATAGATCCCTACCATATAAGATCTTTCTAGGATTTATAACAATTAATAGTAATGCGACTATAACATAACAAGGCATTATATATAGTAAAACGTCTAATACCTCCCCCGGAATGACCACAAGAGAGAAATTAAACAATTGATGAATGACAATAGGGATTACAAGGTTCTTATTCAGATTGAAGAATAACGTCATCATAATGGAAATAGATACAATCCCAATCATAAAAAGCACTATGTACTTGATTAAATTCATCCCAGTATAACCTGAGGCAAACCATAGTGGGGTATGCCAAAATCCCCACAAAAACCCTATTATGATGGCAGATAATAATGGAGAGTACTTTTTTTGTAATTCACTTAAAGCATATCCTCTCCAACCTAACTCCTCACCTAAAGGTCCCCGTACTAAACTGTCGATAAAAGCAATGAGCAATAGTCCGAAGCTCGTAAAGGAAAACGCTAGTGTACCCTGTATATTGGATAGTACTATAATAGCTACAAAGAGGATTAAAACTTGTATACTTACTACATTAATCAATACAGAAGGCCTTATTCTTTCAGCAAATTGTTTTTTTATAAACGCTATTAAACTTACTTCTTGTTGAATTCTCTTAAACAATATCATAAAAGCAAAGGTTGAAGACCATGCAGCGATAACTTGTAGAAGGTTGGTTATACTATTAGGAACCCCCAATAGCATACTTATGCCAATAACGATAAAAATCACAAAAAATATAACATAGCTTAAGATAATAAAACGTATCAATGGTCTCTTGACTGGTTTTTTCTTTTTCATAAAGCCACTCCTTTAAAACAATTCATTAATAATGGAGTCATCCATTACTAATCATCATTTTAAACCTGTGGGTTACCCCCAGCTCAAGACCATTTACGATTTATTTTAAAGGGGTGTACACTTCTAAAAACACACGCTCTAGACCATCTACATATGTAGTCAATAATATATTGATATACGTTACACCAGCTAATTCATACCCATTTTCACGTGCTATCTTTAAAAGCCTTTCTCCTACTTCTTGGTCCATACTTTCCCCACCATCCACCGCTCTGCCGTTTTCGATTACCATATACATACATTGCGGATGATAAAGGATACCACCGTTATCATTATGTTCTGGATCTCCCATCTCTCTAACAATAACAAAGTGATCTTCTTTCATTCCCTTTTGATCAAAATAGATAACACGTCTTGCACTCTTTAACGTAACAGCTTTCTCCTCTGTATTAATTTTTAACATTTCATATTCATTGTAAGCTTTATAATCCGTTATGTTGCCCACTACTTCTAATGGTCCCATCTCTTTAATCGTATACTTTCCTAAATGATTGTTAATTTTATTACAAGCTTCTTTCACCGATCTAATCTTTTTTAAAAGAAGACTCTTATATTCAAGTTCCTCAACTATTTGTTCTTCCTTCTCCTCTAATATACTTTCTAAATCGACTACACTCATATTCTGCCGTATCTCTTGGATTTTCTTAATCTCGATATCAATTTCTCTATAAAAATTGGTTGTAATAACGTCCTGAATATCATATTCATTATATTTTCTATACCCATTATGAGCATCATGCTCCGGTTTAACCAAACCTTTTTCCTCATAATACTTTAATGTATCCCTAGAAACTCCCAAAAATTTAGCAACTTGACCAATGGTATACATAATTCACCCCCTGTAAATCGGCTGTAAGAATAGACTTACCTTTATCACAGAAACATTTTTATTAAAAAATAGACCTCTACACTTATTATAAATAATGTCTTGGTCATTCACCATTATTCCCTGAGTAGTCCCGCTTTCAGGATGTTCGCAAACTTGATATTTATACGCCTATTAAAGTTACCCATTGGTTAGGAGAGTTCATTTTTCATGTTGCTCCTTTTTGGCAGACTGGTTGATTAACCAAATCTTGCTGTAATAGGTTGATTAGTTATGGAATACAAAAATTAGCCCCCTTACGCTATTTTGTAAAGGGACTTCATGTCTAGCTATGCTTCAACCACTCATACTTTTCTGCTCATTAAGTTCCATTTCTCCATTCGATTTCTCCGACCTTATTAATATCCCGATTCCAATAAGTAAAAGGATCATCCCTACCCACGAGATAAGGCTTAACGTCTCCCCTACGATAAAGACGCCTAATAATGCAGCTGTTAGCGGCTCGGCCAACGATAGGGTAACAGCGGTAGAGGAGGATACATGGGTAAGCCCTTTGGCAAATAATAAATAGGCTATTCCTGTTGCCACGATGCCCAGATGAAGACTGACTACAACACCGCGAGAACTTGCTAGCCAGGACATATCAAACACAAACAAAAATGGCGATAACAAAATCCCACTAAGGGTAAATACAATTGCCACTACAGATATAGAAGAGTATTTTGCTACTAGCTCCCTACTTACTAGCGTATATCCTGCAAATGATAACCCCGCACCCAATGCCAAGAATAATCCCACCGGGTCCACTTGAACAGCGTCTTTATTCATAAATAACAAAAGACAGCCGAAGATAGAGAGCAATGTAGAACACCACCAAATCATAGGTGGACGTTTTCTACGATAAACCCATTCTAAAAATCCAGATAAAATAGGGGCACTCCCAATCGCTACTACAGTCCCTATAGCCACCCCAGTTAATGTAACAGCTGAGAAAAATAAAGGTTGATACAAGGCCATACATAAAGCCGCTATTAGTGTCGGCTTAATTGGCCAGTTCCTGACATTCCATTTACCAGTTAGGAGAACTATTAGTAATAAAAATACCCCTCCTACCGCTAAACGAGTAGCCCCAATCGCTATCGGATGGGCGGAATCTGGGGCAAGCGCTTGTGATGTTCCTGTTGTCCCCCACAGAATCGCAGCCAATAATATCAAAAAAGGAGGTAACTTCCCTGTCATTTTGCTCACCTCAACAAAAAAAGAATAGTAAACTTATCATAGAAAAATTCTTAAGAATTTTCTTTACCAAGTTTACTATCCTTTTTATCCAATTTGAAGCTTTCTATATTGTTGTGGAGCGATTCCCTCACAGCCTACAAACCATCTCGTAAATGAGGACGAATTCTCATAGCCTAATTCCTCACTAATCCTCGACATCGACCAATCCGTTCCAAGCAGGAGATGCTTTGCCTCCTTCAGGCGAAGCTCGGAAATATATGCTTTCGGACTTTTCCCAGTCTTTTTCTTAAACCAAGCTGAATAATAGACCGGATGATAGTGTTCAATAGCTGCTAATGCTTCTAGCTTAATAGGCTCCTTATAATGTTTATGAATATAATCAATGGATGGTGAATGGGAGATTTGCAGCTTATTCGTTACATATCTAGTCAAATCTACTAAGGAAGATAAGTTATCCTCATTCCTTGCCTCTTCCAATAGCAAATAACGAATAGAACTCCATTGTTTATCTAACGGTATGTACATGCTGTCCGTATCTCCCGGCAAATAGTGAATTGGGATATCTAATATTAGAAATTCATTCCTATCGACCGATCGGTAATGATGGTGACAATTTGGAGGAAGGTAAAAGCAATAATCGGATGTAAGGTTTACCGCTTGCCATTTTGTTTGTATGTCTAAGGTACCCTGTAAAGGGAAAAGAAATTGGCCAAAATCATGTTGATGTGAATGGAATTCCTTCGAATACGTTCTTCTCTCGCATATGACTTGATTGAGACGTTGCATCATGTACTCCCCCATAACCTTAGCTTATTATAATATAGTATAAAATCTTATAAGGTGTACCATAAAGGGAGAATTCCGTTTTTTTAGTAGATGATGTATGGCGCTAGTGTAACCGTGCTTTTCCCTTCCTTCATGACAGAATAACTGGCTTTTCAAGTTACATACTGATAAGAGATTACATATTGCAAGTCCATTTACAGATCCAAGTATTCTTTTATACCATCACGAATAGCTTCTGCGGCCGTTTGTTGGAATTCCTCCGATATCATCTCTCGCTCTTGCTCTGGATTCGTCAAATAGCCTACTTCTAATAAGACCGCAGGCATCGTCGTATCGGTTAGGACAAAATAATTTTCCTTTCTAACCCCTCTATCGGTATAGCCTGTTGCACTTAACAAATGCTTATGAATCGTATTGGCTAATACTTCTGCATCGTCATGGTAATAATACGTTTCCGTACCCGATACAGACGGGTTATCAAACGTATTGGCATGTATCGAAACATATAAATCTGCAGATAGGTCATTCGCAAAGTTCGGTCTCTCTCTTGTTTCCGTTGAAATGAAGACATCTTCTTCTCTAGTCATGTATACTTCCAATGCTGATTCTTGTTCCAGTAATGCTGCTAGCTTCTTTGACAAGCTTAAGGTGAAGTCTTTTTCAAAAGAACCACTAGCACCGATTGCCCCCGGGTCATCACCACCATGCCCTGGATCCACTACGACCTTATAAACCGGGCCTGAAGAGCTATCTTCCTGTTGATTTGATACGACCACGTCTTGGTTACTCAGTCGCGCTTCCTTTTTAGCCTGGCTTAATGCCTTACTTAGCTGTACATTTTCCTTCCAAGTAACGATTAGTAGAACGACTAACAGACCAAAAACCATTAATCTAATCCATTTCTTCATGCGCTAATTCTCCTTGTTTCACATCTAGTAGCTGTATGTTTATTGCAATGATTGTTTATCCACCTTAAAGTGTATCTCACCTTTTCATCTATAGTGTAACACCTTGATGTAAAGGTGACATAAAGATAGTAAAAAGTAGCCTATACCAATATCTCAGTATAGACTACTTTACACATTATAATTCCAATTCCTGTTTTAATTGATTAGAAATAGTAGCTAATCCTTCTTCTGACGGGATGAAATAATAGATACCTTCAATTTTTTCATCCTGACCTTCTATTTCATACGTTTTGATTTCTGAAGCATCAATAGATGAATATAGCTTCTGTAATTGGAATACTTCACTAGGACTTAGGCTAGTCTTCACATTTGATCCGATAATATTTGCCAGTTCTCCGACTTTAAACAAAGTGTTCGTAGAAATGGCTTGCTTCAAGGTCGCCTTGATAAATTGGCGTTGTCTTTCTTCACGTGAGTAGATGTTATTCGTTGCCTGTTTTCTCATACGAACAAAGGCCAGTGCTTCCTCACCATTCATCTTTTGCTCACCTTTTTCAAAGTAGAAGGTCTCGCCACCTTTAATGTGACTTTTTTGTGAGAACGGTTCTTTGACATCAATCGTAACGCCACCGAGTGCATCTACTACCTCACTAAATCCTTCAAAATTAACCGCAACATATTCGTCGATTGGAATATCTAACAATTGTTCTACCTTTTCGACAGTTAGTTTATTGGCACCATAGCCAAACATAGAACCATAGGAGTATGCTGCGTTAATTTTATGGTAACCAACATAAGCAGGGTCTACTTCATCTGCCGTAAAATCCATTTTTGTATCACGTGGAACGGTTGTTAGGGATACTTGCTTGGTATTCGGATTTAATGTAGCAACAATTAGCGAGTCAGCACGACCATTTTGGCCACTTGCCCCATCATCCACTCCCATTAATAATATCGATATCGGGTCGCCACCAAAGTCAACCTCTTCCTCTCTAAGTGCCGACTTGTTATCTGGACGGTCAATCTCCTCATGAGCCTCTTTTGTAGCCGCATAAACATTTACAAAGAAATAAATACTATATGCTACGACTGCGGCGACAATTAATAATAAAAACTTCCAAGTTAATTTTCTCCGTTTTCTCTTTCTAATTTGCTTTCGGTTCTCCAATGTAATCTCCCTCACTTTCGTATTATCTTGCATGAATACGCTAGTAACGTAGAACTAGTCCATACCTATCCTATTACTAGGGAAGACGATAACAGCGATTATAACAGTTGAAATGATATGCTTGTATATGCTCATCAATTACCTTCGTCTGGAAACCTTGCTCTTGCAAGTACTGTAGCAGAGTAGATAAATGATGGGCAGTTTCGCCACGATCATGCATTAATATAACAGGGGGTATCCCATCATCTTCTAATTTTTCTACCTGTGATATAACATTCTTTACGTATTCATTCTTGGATAAACTCCAATCACTGCTATCGACATTCCAATCCCACAATTTGAATCCATTCTGATCAAACACTTCCCTAAATGAATCGGTTAAATATGGGATGCTTCCATACGGTGTACGGATTAAGGAGGAATGGACACCCGAAATACTCTCTAATGTGTCCTGGGCTGTTTTCATTTCCCCTAAAGCAGCCTGTTCGGATTTATAAAATATATCTTTATTATGGGTCACTCCATGTAATCCGACAGCATGGCCGTCCTTAACCGTACGTTTTACCGCCCCTGGATATTGCTTCATCGCAGGCTCTAGCATAAAGAATGTTGCTTTCGCATTGAATTGATCAAGCGTATCTAAAATTTCATCTGAAACAGAGCTCGGGCCATCGTCAAATGTTAAGTATACGACTTTCCCCGTCTCATCTGCTATCGATTTTTCTAGTTCTTCCACCACTTCTTCGTTCTCATTCGTTTCTGCTTCCGGTGCTACTGTATCTTCCTCTTTATCTTGTTCCTTTTCATTCTCTGAATCTATGGGTAACGATTGCTCGCTATTATTCTCACTAGTTTCTGAGCTAACAGCGGTCGAACTAAATTTCGTTACAATCGCGAAAGCTACGATAATTAGTACAACACAAATAATTAGTGGTCGGTAACTTTTTAACATAAAGATGATCTTCCTTTCACTTTACCCTTTACTGTTGGTGCATAATGCTAGAGTAGTATAGTGAAATAAAGATAAAAAAAAGATAGCGTGAAGTTAACTTAAAGATTACTAGAATAAGTTTCCAAGGAACAAGTCGTCTAACCCTAACTAGAAAGGGCGGTTAGACGACTGTCTAAAACATTATGATTTATTTAAATAAAAGTAGAAACATACCCCTGTGTCGGTATTATAAACCCCATACTCGACATCATGTAATAGTAAGATGTTTTTGGAAATAGCAAGTCCTAATCCTGTCCCTTCCTTCGAGCGTTGATTCTTATCACCCTGGTAGAAGCGATCCCATACCTTTTCCAATTGATCTGGATCAATGGAGCTACCTTCATTTTCTATAGTTATTTTTACTTTACTATCCTCTTCACTCGTAGTGATCGTGATATGCCCTGATTCAGGGGTATGACGAATCGCATTAGTTACGAAATTCATTACTACCTGTTCGATCCAATGTTCATTCGCAACTACCTCAATAGGCTCTACGTTCACGTTTACATGTACATCCTTGTCACGCGCCTTAATTAGCAATTGCTGATAAACATTATGGATTAGTTCGTCAAAACGAAAGACTTCCATTTTCATTTTGTATGTCCCTGATTCAAACTTAGCCAGCTCCAGCATATCAACGATTAAGCGATCCATGCGGTTAACTTCCTGACTCATCGCTGCGAAATAATATTCCCTTTTATCCTTCGCTACACCATCTTGTAGGATGTCGATACAGCTTTTCATAATACTTAAAGGTGTTTTTAACTCGTGCGACACGCCGGCGATAAAGCTTTTACGTGTTAGTTCTAATTGCCTTTCCTTCTCGATATCCTGTTGTAATGCTCGTATATAGGAATGTAACGTATCGGAAAGGGAATTGATATTCTTAGCCAATTCACCGATTTCATCCTTAGACTTCACAGGTACTCTTTCTTTAAAATCTAAATTAGCTATCCGCTTTGCTGTATTATTAATTTTTAATAATGGGCTAGCTATTTTTTTCGAATAATAAAATGCCACTAACAAAATTAATACGAGGACGCCCAGAATAATATAAATGTAGTAATCCTTCATCATCTCTACTGCTTCATCAATTGGCTGTAGGGAAGCCATCGTAAAGAAATAGATGGTCTCGCCATTAGTATCTTGTTGCTCGTTGATTAACACGCGATAATTTATTCCATTTTCCTCATATTCTAGCTCATCAGATAAAGGGACCTGTGTACGGTTAAAAATCAAATCAATTTGAAATTGCTTAATTCGTTCCAAAAATAGTCGATTGGATAGGGTTGAAGCATATAAAAGACTATTATTGCTCGGTATGTGTATGTCATCAATACTTCCATATATTACTTGGTTTACGATTTTCTTGGAATCCTTATGTTTTTCTGCTTCTGCAGCAAGTGCATTATTTTTCCAAAAACTTACATTTTCAATTCCACCATTTAGTAGATAAAAAGGATTTTCCGGTTCATACACAACTTCTTCCGTACTTAAAATAAGTTCATATGGATAAATCTCATTATCCTTTTCTATCCCGTGAATTTCAATTAGACGATTTTCTTTTCCTTCAAAAAAGTCGAGCTGGTCATTTTCATTATACGTATCCTCTAGGTAGAAAATGGGGATGGCAACCTGTTGATCGGTATAGGTAACCATATCGTCTTCTAACACAAACCCTTGATTTAATTGCACGGAATAATCCTTCGTTCCGTTAATATAACCATGTTTGTCTAATACAGCAATCCATGCATTGTTTTCTTGATAGAATTGTTGCTCTAGCTCTTGCCGCCTGATTTCATCTTCATCTAGCTTTTGGTAATCTACGATGAATGAATCAACGGCTTGTGATAACTGGTTCATTTTATTGTTCGCATAATAATCTTCAAATAGGATCGTTTGACCTATAAAAATACTGGCCAATATTAATATACACAGTCCTGATGTGAGCAAGAATAATTTCACTACAATGCGATTTCTCATTCTAATTCCTCAAATTTATATCCTGCACGTACAATGGTTTTGATCTGATTGGCGCATTTCCCTAATTTATGTCGTAAGTTACGGATATGCGTATTAATCGTTCGATCATCCCCAGCAAAATCGTATCCCCAAATTTTAATAATTAATTGTTCTCTGGATACGACGATGTTTTTATTTTTCATTAGGTAGGTTAATATTTCAAATTCAGTATGGGTTAACGTAATGTACTCATCATCGACCTTTACAGAATGGGAACGGAGGTCTACTTCGAGATGCTTACTCTTCAGGACTTCATTATTTTCGGTTACGCTATGTCCACCTTGCGAGGTGAGTAAGCGCTTTGCCCTTGCTAGCAGAACTCGTGGACTAAATGGCTTTGTAACATAATCGTCTGCTCCTAGTTCGAATCCTAATAGGGTGTCCTCTTCATCTGACCTTGCTGTTAGCATAATGATGGGTACGGTGGACTTCTCACGTATTTTCTTACATACGGACCATCCATCCAGTTCCGGCATCATCACATCAAGAATGACTAAATCAACTGCTAAACTTTCAAATAAAGTTAATGCTTCCTTCCCATTTTTTGCCTCTAACACCTTATAACCCGCATCGACAAAATAGTCCTTATTAATCTCTCTTAGTATATCTTCATCTTCCACAATTAATATTGTTTCTTTCATAGAACCCATCCTTGTTTAACCTTAATAAACCCCAATCACTAAATTCTACTTAAACATTAAAATTATATCAATTTCATGTAAAGATTAGATAAAGAAAATAAAGTTGATTGGTAGAAACTTCACAAATAACAGCTCAACAGAGCGCTTCAAACCCTTTATTCATAGGGGTTTTCACGCTGTCTAGTTAATTAGTATTTTTTTCCTTTATTACGCTAAACGTATTTTAAAGGGGTTTGCATTTTCCCTATTTAGTCTATATCCTAATTAATGCGTACATAAGGAGTTATTTTTATTAGGTTCCATCATTATAGCATTGCTTATTCCAAGGAATTGGTCACATTTCTTTTTATACTACTTTTCACCGGGCTAGTTTATGGGAATAATGAAGTAAGGGACAATTAATTCAATTGCCATCCTACATAAAGGAGGGGACATGGATGACGCTAAATATAGAGAACGAAATCACATTGGCTATTATCCAAGCCTTAAAAGATGGAAAGAAAGAGACATTCCAAGAAATTATTGATGAATTGCAGCCGTATGATTTAGCGCAGCAATATCTTCAATTAGCTCCTAAATATCGAAATAAGTTTATTCTCTACTTGTCCATTGAACAACTTACAGACTTTATCCAGGAGTTAGAGAATGAAGATCAGTTAGATGTGCTACACAAAGTAGGAATTGAAACATCAACGAAAGTTCTGGATTTAATGGAAAATGATGATTTGGCGGATCTACTAGCAAATGTAGAGCCGGAAAAAATGGAAGAACTGTTATCAGAAATGAAGCAGGAAGAATACCAAATCGTCCAAAACTTAATGAATTATCCTCCTGAGACTGCTGGTAGGATTATGAATAACCGCTATGTATGGATACCAAGGAACTATACTGTTCGTGAGGCAGTCGATAAGCTAAAGCATTTTGCAGAGCTGGCTGAATACCTTAACTATCTCTATGTCATTGATGAGGATAAGCATCTTATCGGAGTTGTATCGTATAAAGATTTATTGCTGGCTGATTTGCAAGATAAGATTGAGGACATTATGTATAGTAGAGTCGTGAAGGTCGATGCACTAACAGACCAGGAGGAAGTTGCTAAGTTAATTTCACGATACGACTTTGTCTCCATTCCAGTTGTAGAAGAGGAGAATAAATTAGTAGGGGTTATTACGGTCGATGATATTATTGATGTCGTCATTCAAGAAGCGAACGAAGATATTGAAAAATTATCTGCCTCTGGTAAAGCGATTGACTTCAATACGAAGCCTCTCATCGCTGCTTCTCGGCGATTACCTTGGTTAATTTTACTACTCTTTATAGGGCTTATTTCAGGTAGTATCATTGATGGCTTTTCTGCAACGCTAGAAAAGTCAGTTGCACTCGCATTCTTTATGCCAATGATTGCAGGGATGACCGGTAATACAGGAACCCAATCACTTGCAGTAGTCGTAAGAGGGCTTGCATCAAAAGACTTGAATTTTAGACAAGTTATCAAGCTAATCGCCCGTGAGTTGTGGGTAGGTATCATGATTGGGATTATCTGTGCCATCATGATTACGATTATTGCCTATTTGTGGCAAGGTAGTCTAACACTAGGCTTGGTCGTGGGAAGCTCGTTATTAATCACGTTAATTATTGGAACTTTAGCAGGAACGATTATCCCATTAATTCTATATAAATTTAAGGTCGACCCAGCCGTCGCATCAGGACCGCTGATTACAACGATCAATGA
Source organism: Ornithinibacillus sp. FSL M8-0202 (assembly GCF_037975285.1). GTDB lineage: Bacteria > Bacillota > Bacilli > Bacillales > Amphibacillaceae > Ornithinibacillus > Ornithinibacillus massiliensis. The sequence continues at coordinate 2,059,214 of NZ_CP150248.1, read as the reverse complement.
TATTTTATCCTTACTGATTTACTTTGGGATTGCGACGATGTTTATTACGCAGCTAATGTGACCAGAAGAATATAGGTTTTTAAAGCAACCCTAATCCATTTACTAAAGTCTAGTGAGTGGATTAGGGTTTTTAGATTGGTGGAGTCGGTGTCTTATTTTATCATTGTTGTTGTTCTACATTTTGGAGAGTCCGTAGCTGAAGAAGCTAAATAGCAAACTAATGGTGGTTAAACCCGCTACCGGAATAGCAAAAACTTTATTGCCTTTAAATTCATAAATAGCTGTAATGGCACCTGCCCCGCATAAAACTAGCCACACAGGCATGAATATGGCATCTGCAATATTCGTTGGTAGTAGAGCATAACCACTAGTTAAGAAAAATACCCAATGAAGCAGCAATAGCGCTACTATGACATAAGAAATCTTTCGAGGCGGTATTCTGTTCTCGTTCTTTCTCGCAGCGATAATTATCGGAATAGTAATGGTTGAAATGAAAATGATGCTTATAACCACTAAAAATAGAAGAGAAATCCCCATGACGTCCACTCCCTTTCCTTTTAAACAAAACAAGTACCTATTCTCCTATCTCATTCTGACCTTCATTGCCTAATCAGGTCGATACTCCAGAATATCCCCCGGCTGACAATCCAATACCTTGCAAATCGATTCTAAGGTTGATAATCGAATCGCCTTGGCCTTACCATTTTTTAAAATAGATATGTTAGCCATTGTAATTCCCACTTTTTCGGATAACTCTGTTACACTCATTTTTCTTTTTGCTAGCATCACATCAAGATTGATTATAATTGCCACTGTTTTCACCTCAGACCGTTAAATCATTTTCTGCTTTTATATCTAACGCATTTCTCAACAGTTTCTGAAGAACCATCGCGAAGACTGCAATAACAAGAGAACTAAACATAATGGTAAATCCGATAATTGCAATTCCTGGGTGTAAAGCATGTTGGGTTAAGAAATAGATCATCCCTATTACATATATGATGCTGATCATAATGGCACAGTATTGTATATATTTTAAGGACGTGACAGACATTTCCGAAAAGGCATGGTTATGATCAATATAAGTTAAAAGCTTCAATGCCTGATAAATCGCAAATATAAATGGTATCACGGTTATGTACAAGCCAAATAGTACAGGAAACTTCAGATAAGCAAACTCAGGATACATTTCTGCCGTATCGTTTGCCAACCTTGGCAAATAAAATATAGCCAAAGCAAGTACTAGAATCCCCATAAGATAAACAGCTATCCTTAGAAAAATCGTTTTCCCTCGTTCCATAAAAGCACCTCACTTATCTATTATCAATGTTACTTTACCATCTTGTTTATCGTTTTACAATAAAACTTTATTAATAATTGATGTTTTTTTGTTGATTTTACGATTCCCACGATGAGATTAGAGGAATTTGGAAGTAATAGTCGAATATCTTAATAAGATCAAAAAACAAAGGGGATAGGTTATATGTTGGAAAAAGGGCAACTTGTGGTTTGGGAGCCTCTTACGAATAATCCTTTTAGTAGATTTGATAATCCAATGAACTTAGTAAACATGCATTACGAAGGAGATTTTATACTCGTATTTGAGGAATTCAATGGTTCAAAAGAGTATACCTTCACTTACGGGAAAAATAAATCTAATCTTAATTCAGTCATTACGTTTCGCATACTTGATGAAATAGCCAGAGCAGATATTGAAAAGCTTATTTCAAGAGTAGGGAAAGAGAGAGTAACACAGGGATTAAGTAAACTAACTTACGAGCCAACTTTTTATAAAGTAAAGAATTCGTCTTATTTATCCTGGTATGATGGGATTAATCCTATTTTATTTGATATCCATCCCTCTGTTGAACATCATTTGTATATAACATCGGAGTTTATGATTGATGTACTGAGTGAACAAGAGCCATTTATCACGATTTCTACTAACAAATAATGAGGGATATTTTCATGTTAATTAAAAGAAAAACACCAGCTGTTTGGATATGGTTCTTCGTTTTTTTCTTCATCATCGTTGGGGGTTCTGTATTCTATGTATTATTTTTCACACCAAAGAACTCACTTGAAATGTATCAAAAGTTACATTTTGCGGATAGCTTTGAGGATGTACAAAGCCTTATATTAAATGGCTATGAGAATAACTTTACAGAAGAGGACTTCACCTATATTCAAGCCAATACAGCAAATAGAGTAGGACAGTTCACACTTATGGAGTTCGGTGAAACGTCCTATGTGATTATGACATCTCCTGGGACGGAACGGTTAAAAATTCTTGCGGTAGAGGCGTTACCGGAGGATGTTAGGGAGTTCTTTTTGGGGTTAGGATTTGAGGGGTTTTAGATTTATATTTTTGGATTTTTCTTATTTTTGTATTATTCTATATATAGTTTAAAAATCCTTTTTAAACTATATATTTAAGGATGAGATCTCTTGAAAAAGAAAATTTTTATTAGTGCTTTAATAGCAATTGTACTTATTGCAGGAGGCATTTTTTTTATATGCTAAACACGTATACGATCAGCAGCTAGATCACATTACTCAAAAAACAAAAGAGTACTTAAAAAAAGAAAAACAAGTCGAACCAAGTGATATTAAAGAAATACAAGGAGCTGGTTCTAAGGGTGGAGATTATGGGATTTCAGTTAAAGTTATTTTCAGAAATGAACCTAATAAAATATATTTTTACCGTTCAATTGATGGAGAAATAACGGAAGATCCGGTTGCAGAAGAATATGATAAACCAGCAACATTAAATTAATATTCACTCCGTGTGGTATAAAATATATCTTATCAAGGTCAGTATCCAAACCATACAGAAGGTTAATAACATGAACGGTGCCCTTTTTATGAGGTTTCACAAAATACAAGAAGCTAACTAGAAATTGCAGTTTCTCCAAGTAAAATAAAAAAGATGATTTGCAAACTTTTAAGGAAGGTTTCTTGTTGAACTAACTAGGCAGTTATGTTTAACGGAGGAGATAAAATGAGTAAAAAGAAATATTATTTTATAATGATTCCTATATTTATAGTCGGGCTATTTTTATTATTCTACCTACCTGAGAACCTAAAACCATTTGTACTTTTGATACCAATTGTTTTGGGGATAACTTATTATGTTTCGGTAAAAGAGAATTAATTTGTTGGATTACGATCAACCACACAATTTACCAACAGGAGAGGAATATAAAGGAGGGGAATCATTTGCAAAAGTGTGAGAAGTGTCATACGAAATTCAAATGGATGGAAATATATAAATTTGTATGGAAGTCGTCGTTTAACAAAAATAATACGATGAATTGTAGAAAATGTGGTACAGAGCATATGACAAGCACGGAATCCAAAATCATCAGCATAGGGTTTTTATTTTTTATTGCATTTTTTGGTGGTTATTTGGTACTTACATATTTTGATACTTCCAGTACTTTATCTACTTTCATCTCTTTTATAGTTTCTCTAGTAATCAGTGCTATTGCCTTTACGATAACTCCATTCTTATATAGGTTTCATTCCAAATATCATTCCAATTATAAGCTATTAAAATAACGGGAACGGATTTTCAACAAATGGGGGGCTTTTCTTTTAGAAGAGAAGCGCCTTATTTGTTAACGTTCATTCGTTAATAAACACTAACTTTCCAGATGCACTAGTTATTAGTGGCATCACTTAAGGGTAATATAAGGATAATCTCCCTCGTAATCCAGCTAAGACTTCTTTCGGTATTTCTCTTATTTTTATATCTTCACCTAGAAAAAGCAGCCAATTTATCATGTCCATTAATTCCTCTTCGTCACTAACTTGAATATAAGTCTTTAGAACGGCTGTCGTTTGGAAGGGGTTCGTATAGGATAGAGAAGCTTTTATAGGATGATACTTTTTAAACTGGGCTATCGCTTTTGGACCTAATTCAAGTATAAGATTCTCTACTTCTTGTTGCTTAGATAGTTTCTCTATACTCTTTTTACTTAATCTTTTCTTCGCTGAGTAAGGTTCAATATTGACAAGATGATCGACAGGAACCATGAGCTTCTTTCGTTCCTTTATATCGAAGCACTCCATCATCCAGCGACTTTTTTCACGGTAAAGATGCATAAGGTAAATTGGATAGGTATTGCTACCTTCCACTTCGTTGATAGTAATCACGAAATAGCGATCCATCAGAAGGACTTGGATAAGCTTTTCTAACATGGGATGGGGGAGGTCTGACAGGTCTAGTAGGTCAGGATTATTAGGGTTAGTACCTTCAAAAAGCAAGATTTGATTTAATAGAACAAGGTCATCCTGCTGGTCTTCCGATAGTAGGCCAAGTAACTTTTCAGCTAAGGACAGGCGACTCTTTAAATACGGAAGCTGTAGATTCCTTGTGGCCATAAACGCGATGAAAAGCGCTTTCACCTCATTATCGGTAAAGCGAACATCCGGAAGTACCGAATTTTGCATAACAAAATAGCCACCATCTCTGCCAACTTCAGCAATAAGAGGCATTCCCATGGCTTCAATTTCTCTAATATCTCTAACCGCTGTCGAACGAGAAATATTAAATTCCTCCATGATTTCGGAAATAGTAAAGTGGGCACGGTTGTTAATATACCGCATAATCGTATTAATCCGTTCAACTTTTTTCATAAGATACCTCCATAAACAGTATCACTTTTTGACATGATTTAAAGTTATTATAAACCCATCAAGTGAAAATAAAAATCATTTGATCAATTTATTAAGAGAGGAAGATTTGATTATGGCAAATTATACGTTAGAGGAAAAGGAAGGCTTCACAGTTCTAGGGTTTGGTACGGAGCTAAAGAATGATTACACAGACTATGCTGGGATAACAAAGGAGAAGTCTGACTTCTGGCAGGAGGTCAAAGAGAATGGCATACTGGATACATTAAAATCCGTCGCGACTAACGACTACATTTTCGCCGTAAACGAGGCGGTGAATAATAAGATGATGCATTATGCTGGTGTTATGACGGATGAAACCCTACCTGAAGCAACTAGAGTGATTGAGTTTCCAAAGGGAGAATATGTCGTTGTTAAAGCAGAGGCGAAAACTGCTGATGAGTTAAGTCAAACACTTACTGGCCTTGCCTTTGGTCAGGTTCTACCTGAATTAAAGGATGTCGCTTATGTTGGTGGGCCAAATGCTACTGTAGAGATGGGACAGCAAAACGGTTTTGTGTTTGGTGAAATGTGGATTCCTGTCGTTAGGAAATAAGTGAAAATAGAATATCAGGGTTAACATATGGGTGCTTTCCTTTTAGGAAGATAAGTGCCCTATTTTTTCACTAACAGATTGACTGAAGGAAACTTAGCTAGTAATAAAGGATGATTTTTGTTATGAAGGGCCTTAGCAATAAAATAAGACTGGATGGGGACTTATAATCCTGCAATAATATACTATATCCAATGCAATTTTTCGATGTATATTTAGGTGAAAACACTGAAAGGGGTTTTCATCATGGATATGACATCTTTTATTCTATACTGCTTTATTGTGACTATTACTCCAGGGCCAACGAATATCGTCATTTTATCTACCGTACATAATTATGGGCCCAAAAAAGCTATGAATTATACATTTGGATCGATCATTGCTTTCGGTTTATTACTAGCTATATCTGCAATGTTGAATACGGTGCTGATAACCGTTGTACCTAAAATTATAATAGGTATGCAGATTATCGGTACGATTTATATGTTATATCTCTCTTACCAAATCTATAAAATGGATACATCACAATCCACTAACAACAAAACTGGCACGTTTACTACGGGCTTCTTTATGCAGTTTTTAAATCCGAAAGTAATCGTATTTACCATGACCGTTATTCCTAGCTTTGTTTTATCCTACAAAACCGATACACCTACTGTTACGTTAAGTGTGATCGCTATAACTATCATTGGCTTTATCGCATTACTTTCATGGGTTCTTTTTGGTACCATTCTCAAAAGGTTTTTACATAAGTATACAAGAGTTGTTAATGTAATTATGGCACTAGGTTTAGTTTATGCGACCATTATGATATGGGTATAGGTAATGTTTAACGAGGTGAATAAAATGGATAAATTTATCTATAAAAAAGCTGCCGGTATTACCGCGTTATCAGCAAGTATCACTGATTTCAAGTATAAAAAGCATTGCCATATGGAGTATGCAATTGGTGTAACCCTACGTGGTATTCAACATTATAACTTAGATGGCAATTTAACATTATCCTATCCTAATGGCGTAATGCTTTTTAATCCAGAACAGGCACATGACGGAATGGCACATGATGAGACAGGTCTTGATTATGTCATCCTATATATTGATCCACAATTACTTTTAGAAGCTTCGGGGAAAAAAGATAGGATAAGTTTCGAGACCCCGGTAGTGTATGATTATACACTGGAACAACGAGTATTAAGTCTAGCAAATGCGATATTAAAGGAACAAGAGGAGGCGTTATGTAGTGAACTATTCATATCTCTCACCGATACACTTACTCAAACCAATCTCTCAACGGCTATTACGAAGGATAATGCTCTAATTAATAAAGCGAAGGATATGCTTCGTTCGGATTTAGGAAATGTTCTTAAACTGGAAGAGATTAGTACCGAGCTTCATCTATCCAAATTTCAGTTTATTCGATTGTTCAAGTCTCATACTGGTATCACGCCGTATCAATACTTTCTCAACTGTAAAATTGAACGGGCAAAGCAATTGATCGATAAACATAAAGATATTTACCAAGCCGTTACGGAATGTGATTTTGTTGATTTAACTCATTTAAACAAGCATTTTAAAAAAGTATACGGATTAACAGCATATGAATATATGTTACATTTGAATTGAGGCTAGTGTGTAAAGAGGGGTGATATGTTGCAAGGTGAAAATACAGAATAATTTTTAAATTTGGATGTGCGGTCTAATAATGGATTGTAATAAGTTGGGGGATGGTTTAAGTTTCTCTTATTCTGGGGAATGTTTAAAATAAAAAAGAAGTAAAATCACGTTTAAAAAGTTCATAAATTTGTTCATATCATTACTTCTATAGGAATTATGATGTTTATCATTCCTGCTAGTATTAATCATAAGCCCCAATTGTTTTAACACTAATGGGAATCAACCTTTTGAATACTTCATTAGTAGCCTCCAATTAAAAAAGATACCATTACTTTTTTGCTAGTAGCATTATCAATAGACTTTGGAATAACATTAACTTAATAAAGAAAGCCAAGGAATTAATTTACTATTGAGTTTGAACAGAAAACTTAAGAAATCAAGGGAGATTATTGATGAACAATTTAGATCGTAATATAGCGATAGAAAATAGAACTTATTCACCCACATTTCCAAACCAAATCGATTTTTGGACAAACAATATTTGATTGGATGGAAAATGAGAAGTATATGGTTCAGCGAACTACGATGAAACAATCTGAGTTCCCAAGTAGCACGATTGTGTATAACTACGATTCTAATACTGGAAATTACGTACAGCATTACTTTGATTCACGAGGGGTAACTCGTCTATATCACATGAGTTTAGAGAACGATATTTGGAAGTTGTGGCGGGATACAGCTGATTTTTCTCCATTTGATTTTTACCAGCGTTTTGTTGGGAGAATCAATGAGACTGGCGATTCAATAAAAAGCACATGGGAAAAATCAGATGACGGTTTAAACTGGAATCACGATTTTAGACTTGTATATAGAAAAGATTAAAGAACTTCTGGTAGATATGTATTGGTCAAACAGGCGCAAGATAGTAAGACAGAAGGAAATGTTTATTTCTCTTTATGTAGCATTTTGGCCTATGGTGTTTAAGAAAAGCAGCTTTTTGTTTACGTCCTCACTAAACAAAAACTCCCAACCACTAAAAAACGGTTGGTTCCATCACAGTCAAGGTACTTTCTGTTGAATTTATATTTACATTGGCACCGATTGGAATGGCAGCTTTATATAAGCCATGCCCTGAACTAAGGTTGGTAATAAGTGGTTTTCCTAAGGGAACTAGTAGAGCATTAATTAAATCTTCATACGTTGTACGATACGATACCGGACAATTAGTACACTCTCCCATAATAATACCAAGACAATCTCGAAATTTACCTGCCATTAATAGTTGTGTTAAATACCTAAAGACCATTGTAGTTGGAGAATGAGTTTCTTCTAAAAATAGTATTTTTCCTTGTGTGTTAATTTCATATGGTGTACCGAGTGCATTTACTAACGAAGTCATATTTCCACCTACTATAGGTCCAGTTACATTTCCTGGTACTAAGCTCCTTAGGGCATAATTGGGGGGATTTTGAATTATCCTAGGGGAAGTTAACGTAGACGTTGCTTCAAAAAATTGATTGAAGTTATACGCAGGTGTTTCTGGTCTAAAGTCAATAAGCATTAAACTATGGAACGTGATTAAATTACTAAATTGATACAAACTATTTAATAATACTGTTATGTCACTATAACCTGATATAACTTTAGGATTCTGTCTTATAACATCAAAATCCAAATAAGGAAGGATGGTCTGAACTCCAGTCCCTCCGCGGGTGGCAAGTATCATGTTGACACTCGGATCCCTGAACATATTCATTAAATCATCTGCTCTTTCTTGAGCTGATGCCGATACAATGCCATCATAAGAATAAACATGCCTACCAAAAACGATATTAAAGCCCATATTTCTCAAGACTTGTACTCTAGTATTAATAATATTCGCATCAAGAGGGCTGCCAAGTGTAACTAATCCAATTGTATCTCCTCTTTGTAACAAAGGGGGTCTGATTGCCATATTTCCCACTCCCTCTCTCCAGCATTAAAATTTATCGACACTAAAAGATATTATAAGATGATTTGAAATATGTCATATTCACGATAACTACTGATTAAATGGTTCAACTATTTAATATTTGCTGTATTACTCTATAAGACTTTCAATTACATCAGTGTATGCTTCTGTCCATTTAGAAAATGAAAGTTCATCATCCCAAGTAACCATTTTAGTTGCTTTTGCACTCCCCCAATCTAACACTCTTTGATGAAGCATATGCACCTTTAAACGCTTTTTTATAGCATTTCTTTCTTCCAATTGACTACAGTACATATTCATTAAGTGCTTTGCAATTTCTCTTTCGTTGTTATCTATATAATACGTAACCATCTTTATTACATCAGAAATCGGATCAGCAAAATAAGAATTTGTAAAGTCAAATACACCACTTATTTCCCAGCCATTCTCTCCTAGATGTACCAAAAAGTTCCCAGGCTTAAAATCTCCCATTACAAATGTGGGAGAAGAAAAGTTATTAAATTCCTTTTCGGATTCATCTAATAAAGACTTAACCCAATCGATATCACTATCATTTATTACTGAGTACTTCTTTGCATCTTCTACCCAAAACATTATTCTCCTAAAAAGCCATTGAGTATAAGAATTATTAAAAGGAGTTATCTCTAAGGTTTCCGTGTTAAGCTCACCAAAATCATTCACTTTCCATTTATGAAAAGATGACAAGGTTCTAGCAATCGATTCAGCTATCTTTATCTTATCTTCAAATTTAAGAACTGTCTTCAGATGATTTGAATTTATATGGTCGCCCTTAAGTAGTGGCATAATAGAATAGTTCCAGCCAAAGATATCCTCAGAATTGTCAATTATATATGGTGTAGGGACTGGTACACTGGTTCTTTCTTCAAGGTTTTCTATAAAGAACCGTTCCTCAATCAACTGCCCTTTATAAAGTGGGTTTCCCTTCAAAACAAAATTCCCTTCCGTTGATGTGACGAACATGGTTTGACCCATTGCACCATTGTCAGTTTTTTTAGATGAAATAAGTTTACCCAAATTAAATTTAGTAAGCATTAATTCTAACTGTTCATCCTTTATGTATCCTAATTTATTTGATGCAAAAATTATTTCAGCAGTCATAAAATACTCCCCCAGGTTATTCTTTACGATTATTTACATTAATGATACCGTTTCCAATTTAATCTTCTTCTTGTTAAAATGGCCTGCTAAGTTAGTTTAGGCATATTTTATCACAATCCTTGCATTATTAGAGAATACAAGAGGGTAACTATTTAACTCCAGTAGTTTTTCATAATATCGTGAGACCATTTAGGCTGGATTATCGACTCTTTAGGTAGAAACTCTTTCATAACGGGCTTTATATCCAAAATCGGTGTTTCGTTAATGCAATCCAGCCCAGATACAAATAATTCTCTTCCTTCTCTTTTAATTACCCTTACAGTTGTAAGACCTAACTGATTAGGTCTATTTTTCCCACGCTGAGCAAAGATGCCAACTTTCGGAAGATTTATGTCATTTCTAGGGTGCCTTGCGCCTTTAATAATTTTATTTTTATCAACCATATGAAAGTGAAAAATAATCTCTAAGTGAGAAAATGATTCAATTTCGTATAATGCTTCTTCTGGAAGAGTTTGATCTAATATAATCTTACTAATTACGCCACCCCAATAATCATCTTCCATTTCGTATCTTTCATTGTAAGCAAGCCCAATTGGATTTAACGTTATCATATTCAATTTCCCCCTTTATAAAAACTCTTTTTCTGTATTAATGTTAGTTTAATATACATTTACGGATAATTAAAATACAAATATTCAATCAAAAGGTATAATAAAAAGTTATATTGGAAGAAGATTAGGGCATTGGGTAAGAGCCATAATTGCTGCTCATGCCTTTTCTCCAAGTAGTCTACATGGTGACGAAACAAATAAATGACAGCTTAGACCTTTTAACTCTAGTTATTTGGCTAATTTTTCATTATAATGAATATTATAAAACTAATCTCATTACGATTATTATGGAACTAAAGCTATATTAATGCTCAATCAATCTTATGTTAATAGATACATTCATTTAATGAGAAGTTAGTTGGTGTAGCGTTACTATATAAAGAAGCAATTCACTCTTTATCAGAGTCATCTCATTCTTGCAATCCACCTTCTTTGTTTTCTCTTCTCAGGGCAAGTTACACTTCAATTCAAACTGGAGGAAAAAATGAATCATTACCAATCTACAGATCCTGATCACTCATTATTTGATACCCTGATTTCCCCCTTTTATGAGGACATTAAAAAGTACTGTATTAGTTTGGCCACTTCCTCCTGGGAGGCAGAGGATCTCCTGCAGGATACGTTAATGAAAAGTTACATAGCATTGAAAAAAAATCCTAAGAGACCTCTATCCAAGCGATTCTTCTATCAAATTGCCAAACATACACTGATCGATCAGAGGCGTAAGAAAATTCTTCCTACAGAATCCTTATCCGAACACCATGTTGACCTCGCTGACTTAGAAGATAAATCACATCCAATAAACGTTAGGGAAACCTTGGAAATTCTAGCTGAATATTTATCAATCAAGCAATTTGTAATCATTCTATTAGTCGATGTATTTCAATTTACCGCTAAAGAAACCGCTGGGATGATAAAAGACTCGGAATCCAATGTACACACAACCCTACACCGTTCCAGGAAAAAACTAAATCGCTATGCACATTTATCACCAGATGAAACTTCCAAATTCTATAAACTCAACCAGTCGAGTAAACAAAGCATGACTAGTAATCTATTCGAAAGCTTTATGAAAGGGTTTCAATCAAAGAGCGTAAATCTAATATACGAGGCCTACCTAGCATCCTTGGAACAAGGAATTCAGATAGAAAAAATAAACAGAGACAAAACATCGATCTGTTTTCGTTTTACAGATCCGGATGGAAATGTTTTTATGGTCTGTCAGCTTTCGGGTTAATTTTTTCTATCTATGATGTAAGGTTTTTAATGACCTATCCGTTTATTAAATGAAATCAAATAAAGGAGGAATTCACGTGATAAGGATTGGAGCAGTATTTGTACCCGTTTTAAATGTTGAAAAGGCTATTCACTGGTATAAAGAGAAGCTTGGCCTTCACCATGTAGGCACTTGGCCTGAAAATCAAGGGGCGGATTTTTACTTTTCGGAGCAGAGGCAATATTTAACCTTAGTGAGAGTTCTGGAAAAGCAACCAACCACGTTTCCTGATAGCACTAATTATCAGAACGCCTATTATAACTTTACAACTACGGACATTTATTCCTACCACCAAGCGCTACAGCAAAAAGGAGTAACCGTTACGGATGTAGAGGAGCATGGACCAATTATTGGTTTTGACTTTTTCGATTTAGAAGGCAATAAATTTGGCGTAGTGGTAGAAAACAAAGACTTTAAGAAGGAGTGAAGCATTTTGAAACAGGAGGCAAGCTCACCAACTGTTGTCGGGATAAACTGCATTTATGTTCCTGCGTCTAATATTAAACGATCCGCAGATTGGTATGTTAACAACCTTCATTTAACCTTGTTAAATGAAGTAGATGAGTCATCCAAACAAGCGCAACTCCAAATCAACCGAGAGCAGCAATTATTTTTAATCAAAACAAAAGAGAAGCTGAATTTAAATTATCAGGAAGTCGATGGCAATAGACAGTGTTTCCTCACATTGGAAGTTACGAATATCGAGGAGCTCCACAAACAATTGACAGAACGCGGAGTGGTGGTGGAAGAACTACAGGATCAAGGGGATTGTGGGATTAATTTTTATTTAGAAGATCCCGATGGTAATCTTATTGATATTTGGGGAGGGTGGCCGAAGCTTAGTCTGGAGAGGGACCTTGTCTTGGAAAAGAACAGATAAAGGGGAGATTTTGAAAATGGAACCGAAAGTTATAGAGAAAGACACGTTTCGAGTGGCAGGATATCAATTTGAAGCAAATTTACAACAGGTTAAGGAACAGGATTTGGTCGGCAAAACATTGTCAAAGCTGAAGGAAAATGCAGACCTATTCCAGCACAAGCTAGGGAATCACTTTTATTTAATACAAGTTTATCCAATGAAGGACCAATTCGATGTGAATGAGGATACGTTTACCAATATTATTGGCTACGAAGTGGCTGATGAAGATGTTCCAGATGGCGCTATCCTCCATACTATAGCTAAGAACACCTATGTAGCCTACACACACAAAGGACCAGAAAGTGACCTGCAACAATCGTATGATTATTTATATGGTAGATGGTTAAAGGCAAATAATTATATGCCTGTTGGGTATGATCTCGAGCTATGGGACGAACGATATAAGCGGGAGCAGCCGGATAATGAGATTGATATGTTTATTGCGGTAGAGAAATATTGATGTTTAGTAGGCTGGCTGCCAACGAAGGTATCAGAAATCAAAACCATTGCAATGACTGAATATTGGTAGGCTAACCATATATTCTAGCGTTTTCCCTCTTGGTTATTCAATACCAAGGGGGGACTTTTATTCCAGAAGACCGTGAGTGTTATACAAGCAGTTCGCAAAAATATCTTTATTATGGCCCTACAACTATTAACACAATATCATCTGCTATCGTGCGCATAACAGCAAGGTGCCCGCCAAACGGTTTTTCAAACGGGGGTTGTATCCAATGAATATTCTCGTTGCTTTTATGGGTATGATAGAAGTCTTTCACATCATCAACTAACACTTCAATGTCAGGTTCCTTCAAATTTTCACTATCATGTAAAACAAACTCTGTTTCCCCATTAGCGAATTGTAACCCCACCATATTAGAACCATCTGTTTGATTAGAGCGGAACATTTCCGTTGCTCCAAATGTACTTTTGTAAAAATCAACTGACTGATCCAAGTTGGGGGTAAAAAGAGATACGGCTTGTATTAATTTTATATTTCCTTTTTTTGTAGTCATCAACATTCCCCTTTTTTCATTTTATAATTGCCAGCAATTGAGTTCACCTATTGCATCATGCAAGATCCAACCTGTTTTATCAAAATAATGGTTCATTGATGAATGCTTCGGGCATTTAACACGAACCGGGCCTGTATTTATATTAGAAAGCATCTGCTTTAGTAAACCTTGCTTTCTATGATTTTTACATATAGCAAATTGATAAAGTGATATACTACCGTCTGTTTTTTTCTTGTAAAATCTAAGAGCGCCGACTATACCATACTCTTTTTTGGCAATTAACATTTGTTTTCTTCTAATAGCAGCTTTAACCCCATCCGGACAAACAAATTCCCGGTTATAAATATGATCATGAGAGATTTCTATGTTCTCTTCAAAGAATGTTAGCACCTCACTAGTATCTGAAGGTATTGCTAGTCTGATGTTTATTGTGTTATCTTTTGAGATTTGCATGATTACCACCCCCCAACAAGAACGTTTGTTCCTGTCATATCATAACAATCTTCCCACAGGAAGGTTTTTCCACTATAATACTCCGTTAGGAAAATCTTTAACGCTACTTTTTGATTCATATATCAAATATTTATTCAAAAAATAAAGATCCTCTCAATTTGATTATTTCATCCTTGTAACCGTATTGAAGAATATTTCCCAAACTTGCCTTTGAAAACCGACTATAGTTTTCTAGATCATTTTACATGGGTTATTTGTGGACAAACAGTTACTATTTTAAGCTATAGAAAGGTTTCAGCAAAATCCTCTTCTGAAATTACACTTATTCCATTTCTCTTTAATAAAGCGGAGGTGACACCCATCCCCTTAACTTTTTTCACCAATGAAATCACCATTATAAATCATGGAACTAACACAAGATGGATTGTTCTCCTTCAGGATAACAATGCAGAAGGTAAAGGGGAATATAAGAAAGCGATTGACTACTTTAATGAAAGTGTTTCCTACCTTAAATTAAACATATCATTAGATTCCTTCTATAAGTTTGGTCAAATACACATGACACTTGGCATCTGCTATATGCAGTTAGAAAACTATGCCCTTTCGATGAAATCCTTCGAACAGGCAAAAGAACTCTTCTCCTTAAAAGAGGATGAAGTCAACCAAGCAGGAGTCTACAATAACTTAGGAATCCTTTACCGAAAAGAAGGCGACTTTGATACAGCCATTCAATTCTTTAAGGAATCCATTTTCATGTACAATAACCTGAACAACTCTAATCAACGAAACAATGTAGAGATTGAACTTGCCAAGACTTACTTTGAAAAAGGCGGACTGGAAGAAGCTAGGCGAGTATGTTTAGATGTTCTAGAATTAGCAAGCATAAACAAATATAAGTATGAGGCTTATATTTGTTTAGGTGACATTGAGACAGAGAATAGTAACTTTTCGTTAGCGATTGAGTATTATAAAAATGCGCTGGCAGAGCTGGGGCCTAATCAGGAGAATGTTTATAAGAAGTTATTGGAAAAGCAGGCTAAGGTTTATCATAAGTTGGGTGATTATGAGAGGGCTTCTTCTTTGTTGTTGGATGCTGTGTCTTGATTTGGGGACGCGACTTGGGGTCGCGTCTTTTTTTGTTTTTATACTCGCTGAACATTAACAACATATCAAGCGGCTGCAAAAATCCTCATTAACACATCTCCCTTTCGACAAATTTCACCTTAAATCGGGGAGTGACAGGCACCTTTAAACAATGTATAATTTTATACATTATTAATCTGTCTTTTTGGGGGAATTGTTTTGGATCCTATAGTTGATTTGGTTCAGTCACAGGTGATTGCTTCTGTGAAGCGTGGGGAGCATTTAGAATCTGCAGCAAAGTCGCATTCTAATATTGTGTTTTTGTTAACTGGTGATTTAGTGACAACACAGCAGTATGTAGATGAATTAAAGAAACATAATAAAACAACGTTTATTCATGTTGATTTTATTGATGGATTATCCAATACGAAAAGTGCCATTAAATACATAGCCGAGGTCTGGAAACCAAAGGGTATTATTACAACAAAAAGTAATCTAATTAAATTTGCCAAAGAAGAAGGACTTATGACAATTCAACGTATTTTCTTGATTGATAGAAATGCAATGAAAAAAGGGATTGAAATAGCCCATTCTTGTAAGCCAGATGCAATCGAAGTGCTTCCAGGAATAATGCCTTCTATTATAGATAGTTTAACAAAACTAACCCACCTGCCAATTATCGCAGGAGGGCTAGTAAGTTCGGAAAGTCAAATTGATGATGGATTAAAAGCTGGAGCTTTAGCTATTTCTTCTGGGAATCCAAAGCTTTGGAATCTTGATCTCTAGTTATTGCTGGTAATTCAGTAATACTATTTAACACATATTGCGGTTTATCATCGGCATGCTCCAGCATGCCTTTTTCTGTAATACCTGTCAGAACAAGTACTGAATTTATTCCATAATCATTTCCCATTCGGATATCGGTTTCTAGCCGATCACCAACCATATAGCAGTTACTTGGAGGCAAAGCCAAGATATCCTCTACTATAAATTTTGCGGCTAGTGGGGAGGGCTTTCCGAGGATTAGCTCCACTTTTTCCCCGGTAGCTCCTTCCATCGCACCAATCATAGCACCACAGTCTGGTATTTGCCCACCCTCTACCGGACAGGTTCTATCTGGATTCGTTGCAACGACAATTGCGCCATTTTTCCAGGCCTGAAAAGCTCGATTCAACTTATCATAAGTGAATTCTCGGTCCCAACCTAATACTACATAGCTAACATCCGATTCATCTTCTGAGATATGGATACCCATACTCATCAGTTCATCATAGAGTGGTTGTTCACCAATCACCATTACTTTCTCACCTTCACTCAATTTGGATGCTAAGTATCGCGCAGTAAGAAAGTTAGAGTTCACCACATCTTCTCGCCTTACATGAATTCCAAGTCCGGTTAACTTTTTAACATAGGCATGAATGGTTTCAATAGATTTATTCGTTAAAAAGACTATCTTATCTCCACGTTCGCGAAGCTCCTGGATTGCTTCTCTTGCACCATCAATTAATTTATTATCTAAGTAAACCGTTCCATCTAAATCAAAGATAAACCCCTTTTGCACCCTAATCCTCCTTATGCAGACCTATGATTTATTTCCCCCAGATAGTTTATTCGCAAGGGCCTGTAAAACAAGGACCATAACAACTAAAATGACGGACATTGCAGCTGCAGAATAATATTCCGCACGCATTACATTTTGGAAAATAGCTAAACTCATTGGAGCCCACTCCGCAGGGGCCATTAAGATAGAAATACTTGTTTCTTTAATTACTGTTACAAAGACTAGAATGGAACCCGCAGCAATCCCTGGTAACATTAACGGACCAATAACTGTAATCGCAGCCGTTAGCGTAGTTGCTCCCAGATTGACCGCAGCTTCCTCAATATCTTGTTTAATTGCCTTCATCGTACCCACTGTAGAACGAACCATGTACGGTAGCCTACGAATACTATAGGCAATCACTAAAATAAAAGCAGTACCTGTTAATTGTAGAGGGGCTGTATTAAACGTTTGGATTAACGCAATACCAAAAGCAATCCCTGGTACAATTAGTGGAACAGTAGTCATAAAGTCTAACGTTGTAGAACGTTGACGTACTACAAAATACGAAACGAATGTAGCAATAATCACACTAAGAATCAAAGCACCGGCTGCTAAGATTAAGCTGTTTTGAATGTTTCCTATTGATGATGTAAAAATAGTTCGATAGTGTTCTAGCGTATAACCACTAGGTAGAGGATCTTTCCCCCATGTTGTTGCGATAGATTGTAAGAATACCGTTCCCATCGCAAGGATTGGAATTAATACGACAAAGCCCGAGAAAATAGCAAGTGGAACCGTCAGTGCCTTATTTTCACTTAGCTTAATTTTCTTCGGTTTACCCGATAACGTGTCATAGTTTTTCCCTTTTAATAGGTAGTTTTGTAGCCAATAAACAACCCCGGCAACTGCTATCATGATAACTGTTAGAATCGCAGCACCACCCCAGTTAAAGAATCCAGCAATTTCACGATATGCGTCAACCACGATTAAATTCAAATCACTTGGTGCCAGAATTATTGGTGTACCAAAGTCTGAAAAACTTACTGCAAAAATAACTAATGCAGTTGATAACATTCCTGGTAGCGCTAATGGGAAAGTAACGGTTATAAACGTTAACCAGCCCTTTGAACCCATATTTCTTGATGCTTCCTCTAGTGATACATCACTGATTTTGAATGCAGCAACCATTGGCCATAAAGCATATGGGAAGAAGAAGAAAATCTGTACAATAGCGATTCCAGTCATGGAATAGGGATCCAGTAACATTCCTTCTCCACCTAATTTTTCGTAAATATACGTTACCCATCCAGCACGTCCAAACATAATAATGAATGCATACGCAGAAATAAACGTTGGGATAACTAGAGGGATTGTACATAAAGCACTAATTGTCTTTTTAAATGGCATCTTCGTACGTGCAATTCCATAAGCAATCGGAATACAAATTACCAGCACCCATAATGAAACAATTAATGATAGCTTTAAACTATTAATCAATCCTTGAAAATAACTACCATATGAAAATATTGATTTAAAATTATCTAATGTAGCATTCTTAAACTGATCAATGGAGATTTGCATTTGTTCCCAGCTAACCAGGGATCCGAATACATTAATAGGCTCATTCGTAAAACTAACAAGAAATACCGAAACCAATGGGATAATTAGAAATAATAGAAAGAATCCATAGATGAGTAACTTAACTAACCCAATTCCGGTAAAGTTTTGTTTGAGTCTGTTCATATGATTAACACCCTTTCAGGTGATACGCCCAATTTAATAGTGGAGCCATTTTTCTTAATACTGGCACCCGATTCATAGGTGGTGTCCACTACTATCTGGTGTTCGCCAACTTTCACATCATATCGAACCGTTGACCCAAGATAGGTAGCAAATTGAATTACCCCTTCAAAGGAATTACTAGTGTCCTCAGAATCTTCACTTAACACATTAATATTTTCCGGACGGATTATAACTTGAATATTTTCCTTACTTGTTTTCGTAACGGATTGAATCTGTTGGTTACCTACTTGAACCGTAGTTAGACCATTTTCACTCGCAACAACCTTACCTGGAAGGATATTGGATGTACCGACGAAGTCTGCAATAAATGAGGTCTTCGGATTACTATATAAATCAGTCGGTGTGCCGATTTGCAGAATTTCTCCGTCCTTCATTACTGCAATTCTATCCGCCATACTCATGGCTTCTTCCTGGTCATGCGTTACAAAAATTGTCGTAATCTTCATATCCTGTTGAATGCGTCGAATTGTATTACGCATCGTATGACGGAGCTTCAAGTCCAGATTGGATAAAGGTTCATCCATTAGTAATACTTCGGGCTCCATAACAAGTGCTCTTGCTAAAGCAACACGCTGTTGCTGTCCACCGGAAAGCTCACTTGTAAGTTTTTTCGCATGATCTGTCAATTCCACGTACTCCAGAATATCCATAACCTTTTTCTCAATTTCTTTCGGATATTTCACAATCTTACTGTTAAGCATTCTTGTATAAACCCCGATTTTCTTAAACAAGTTCGCCTTACGTAATTCCTTTATATTTAGACTGTATGCGACATTATCAAAGACATTCATATGAGGAAATAGAGCATAGCTTTGAAATACCATTCCGCAATTTCGATCATTTGGTGCTAATTTCGCAACATCTTTATTACCAATTTTAATTGTTCCACTTGTCGGACTTTCAAAACCAGCTATACATCGCATAGTTGTTGTTTTACCACAACCAGATGGACCAAGGAGGGCAAAGAATTCGCCCTCTTTAATGTCCAAATCAATGTTTTGAAGTACAGTTACCCCTGAGAAATCCTTCCTTAGTTGCTCGACTACAACTGACCCCATACTTATCAACTTCCTTTAGTTAATTTTATTCTTCCACTCGTTACGAATACGATCATAGTTTTCATTTACCCAATCAATATCTAAGTCCACTGCATTTTCTTTTAATGAATCAATGTTTAATGGTGTTTGAGACTCTACTTCAGGATTGATTGGAATGTGTTGCCAGTTTGCTAGAATTTGTTGTGCTTCTTCACTTAACATAAAGTCCATAAACTTCTTACCACCCTCAGGGTTTGGACCACCCTCTACAAGTGATGCAGGATTTACTAGAATAGGAGTTTTATCAGGTACAATAAAGTCTACTGTTTCTCCCTTTGTTTGATGCTCGTAAGCCATGAAGTCAAAGCCAATCGCAACATGTGCTTCACCCATTGCTACCCCTTTTGTTGGAGCAGAACCTGAATCTGGAATAGAATTCGCTTGATCAGCTAGTGCTTGGAAATACTCCCAACCTTCTTCTTCCCCATGTTGCATCATATAGCTTAGTACCATCAGTGTAGCTGTACCAGATGCAGCCGGGTTAGGGAACTGAATTTTACCTTCCCATTTTGGATCTAGTAAATCTTCCCATGTTTTAGGAGCTTCTTCTTCTGAAACAAGCTCTGTGTTATAAGAGAAACCAAGTACAAATAACTCTGTTCCAACATAATATCCATCTTGATGTTTCATTTTAATTCCATTTTCTACAACTTCCCAATCTTCCGCGCTCTCAGGTATGTATGAAGTAATAATTCCTTTGTCAACCGCAGATTCAAACGGAAGGATACCGCCACCACCGTACCACACGTCAGCTTTTGGACTTCCTTTTTCAGCCATCATTTGGTTAACTAATACGTTTGTACCCGCATACTGAACATTAACCGTTTGTCCATATAATTCTTCATATTTTGCTGCAAGTTCCTTAGTCAAATCAGGCGTTTCAGGTGAATATAGTGTAATCGGATCACCTGATTCACTACCTCCTCCATCTCCGGATGATTCACCTGCACAAGCAGCTAGAAATCCTACTAAAAATACTAACGATAACAACGTTAATGAAATCTTCTTCATGAGTTTTCCCCCTTTGTATGGTCCGACTATCCCTCTGTAAAGAAGAAAAGAGAATGAAAAATAAGCCCTACTAAAAGGGGGTTCTTTTCATCCTCTTCTCTTCTATTCTCCGAGAGATATTCGATTGAGTATAATCATAGCAAACGTTTACATTTTTGTAAATAGAAAATTTACAAAAAATTAACTTGACGGAAAAACAGCCAATTTTTACTACTCTAGTAAACAATTATTCGTAAAAATACAGTACATAATCATACATATGACCTATAGACTAAATGCGATAATGATAGCATACTAAATGATAACTTCATATTCTGGTAGGAGCCTAAGAGAAGATGCCATACTTATCTCCCTATTTTCATAGGGGATATTTTGGTGTCTTCTCTTTTTCCTTTGGAATAAAAAAGGAGGGATTAATTTTAGTATGAACCGACCTCTTTAGAATTTACTTCCATAGAAACCATTTTAAGGAGGAATTTTAATGAAGAAGAAGATCCTTTGGCTTGTACCACTTCTAGCTATAACTATTTTTGGTTTGGGGTTAACCCAATACCAAGCAACCATGGCAAGTGAAGACATTTTAGTAGATGAGAATTTTGAACAAGGCGTATTACCAGATGGATGGGAAGTCATTGAGGGAAATGCTAGTGTTCAGAACGGAGCACTTGAGTTAACATCAACTAGTATTTCAGACCCTTCAAGAGTTATATTCCCAACTCCAGATGGATTAGGGGATTATGTATTTGAAGCTGATGTAACGTTTAAATCTGCTGTTAATAGTGCACGATGGGCATCCTTAATGTACCGCATTCAAGGTGAGGACTATCCATATTACCAATTTGCAGTACGAAAAGGAACATCTGCCTTAAATGGTATAGAATTTGCACTTCGTACAGAGAGTAATACATGGAGCGTACCAATGAAAACATTCTATCCGGAGGACTTTGGATATAATGAAACGTACCGTTTAAAGGTTATTGCCAAGGGAGAACGTGTACAGCAATTTGTCAATGGACAACTTGTAATTGATACCGACCTTGCTAATACGTATTTAGATGGCGATTTAGGTTTCCAAGTTTCTGGTGCAACGGTTGAATTTGATAATGTACGTGTGACAACCAGGACAAATGACTTGCCACCATTAGCAGATTCCAATGCATTTTTACCTACAGAACCTGAGACCAATATGATTAATGCACCGACTATCATCTCAAGTTCCGTACCAGATAATTTTGAAGAACAACAAGGTGTCTCTTCTGTCTTGCTACAGGTTGAAATAAATGAAAGCGGTAACATCGTTGTTGGTGACTCTTCCATAAATGATGTACTGTCAGCATCTAGAGGAAAAGCTATTCCCATTATTCAAGTGGATCAAGAAGAAGCAGTTGCTGGAGTTATTAACGCTCTAGAAATCGCATCTCTTAAGGATGTTCACATCCTATCATCTAATCTTGATATACTAACTCAAATTAAAGATGCTTATCCAGCAGCACGTGGAGCCATTCTTTATGACAAAAACCATTTAAATAAACATGATATAAAGCAATTAGTAAAAGACGCTAATATGAACAACTCCTTTACTATTGTACTACCAGAAAAACACGTGTCGGTCGATACGGTACATTACTTCCATGCACGCGCAATATCCGTTTGGGGAATTGGCGAGAATACGCACTCCCTCATACATGCTGGGGTAGATGGGATTGTAACTGAAAATCCAACGGAAGCAGTAGCTGCATTTGGAAAATATCCTGAAAACACCATTGTCCAAAGACCACTAGTTGTGGCACACCGCGGGGTGCCATCTCTTGCACCGGAAAATACCATGGCTGGTTATCATTTAGCTTATGAATTAGGTGCTGATTTAATTGAGACCGATGTTCAACGTACAAAGGATGGGCATATAGTAGTAATGCATGATTATACAGTCGATCGCACCACAAATGGTACTGGTGCTGTCGCTGATTTAACATTAGAAGAAATTCGCGCACTGGATGCTGGTATAAAATTTGGAGAAGAATTCGCCGGTGAAAAGGTACCAACATTCCGTGAGTTTTTAGAAGGCTTTAAAGGTCAGGATGTTGTCTTGCTGGTAGAGTTAAAAGCAATTGGTATTGAAGAGCAAGTATTAGAAGAAATCATGGAAGTAGGAGTCGAGGACCAAGTCGTCCTACAAAGCTTTAACATGGAAAGTGTGAAAAAATACCGTGAAATCTCACCAGAGATAAGTGTTGGCTATCTATATTCCGCTTCTGTTCCTGGTTCATCAGAACAACGAATCAAAGATGCTGAACAGATGCTAAACTATGCTACTACAATCGGAGCACGTCTAAACTCTAGTTATGGTAGTCTTTCGGAAGAATCCATTACTTATATGAGACAACGCGGCTTACTAAATATGCACTGGACATTCCGTAGCCAAGAACCATTTGAGAATTTATTGAAACAAGGGCTAATTGGACCAATTACAGATTATACACAATGGTTAACGGACGCACCAACCCTAATTGAAACACCAATTAAAAAACGTAATCTAAAGGTCGGAAAATCGGCAGCCATTCAGGCGAAAACTTTCGTTAACTACCGGGTTGATCAAACTGAAAATATTGAAACCACATTATTTGTTTCTGAATCCGAGGACCAAGTCGAAGTAATCGGAAACACAATAACTGCAATTGCACCAGGTAAAGCTGAAGTATTCGCTGTTCATAACTTTAGTATGCTAAATGAGCAATGGAACTTAGTTTCTGAACCTATTGAGGTTAAGATAACGGAATAAGGAAACATAGAGAGGCTGGGACAAAACCCCAGTATAAAAAAACAGGTACTATCCCAAAAAATGGATAGTACCTGTTTTTTTGCACACAAAAAGGACACCATTTGATAAAATTAAAGTAACCACACCATAACTTTATCGGAGGTATCCTTATGTTTAAATATTATAACATGAATCAAGTAGTTTTGCCGCTAGATTTGGAAATCAAATTAAAAGAAAATGATATTGCGTTTGCGATCCATGATCTTGTCGAATCCATACCTGATGAAGCTTTCGATGAATTCCTACGTCAAACAGGGCGTCCTGCCTATCATCCTCGTATGATGTTGAAGATTATTTTGTGTGGCTATACCCAATCTGCATTTTCTGGTCGTAAAATAGAAGCATTACTAGGAGACAGTATTCGTATGATGTGGTTGGCTCAAGGTGATGAACCAAGCTATCGCACCATCAATCGTTTTCGTTCCAATCCACTCATTGAAAATCTCTTGCGCGAATGCTTTGTGCAATTTCGGAACCAGCTCGTAGAAAAAGAATTGATTGAGGAAGAAGCAATTTTTATTGATGGAACGAAGATTGAGGCAAACGCAAATAAGTTTACCTTTGTCTGGCGCAAATCCGTTGAAAAATATAGTAACAAGTTAATAGAAAAGTCCAATCAACTTTATAATGAATTATTGGAAAAGGAAATTATCCCAGCTATGGAACTCGAGAATGAGGAAGAGCTCTCCGTTGAGGAAATGAAAGAGATAGTGGAAAAGTTAGACGAAAAGATAGGAGAATACGATGAAAAAATCGAAACTTGTGAGGTTGGGAGTGAACGTAAAAAAATCCGTTCAGAGCGCAAACTACCCAAACAGGCCCGTAAGCAGTTAATAGATTTTATCACACGTAAACAAAAATACCAAAGCGACATGGAGCTATTTGGGGAACGGAATAGTTATTCGAAAACCGATCCAGATGCGACATTTATGCGAATGAAAGATGATTATATGAAGAACGGGCAACGGAAAGCTGGTTACAATGTACAATTAGCTACAGAGGGTCAGTATGCACTCGCTTACGATGTCTTTCCAAATCCAACCGATACACGAACCTTGATTCCATTTCTTAATACAATAGAAGAATCCTTTTTTAAACTGCCAGATTACATTGTGGCGGATGCAGGATATGGCAGTGAACAGAATTATGAAGATATCATCCAAAAACGAAATCGAACTCCACTCATTACATACAATCAATATCGAAAAGAGAAGAAAAAGAAGCACAAAAACAACGCCTTTCATGTGGACAATTGGGAGTACAACGAGGAAGAGGACTTCTATCAATGTCCGAATGGCCGCAACGTATCGTTTCGTTATTATTCCAAACGAAAAGACAGATATGGGTTTACAAGAGAAGTTAAAGTGTATGAATGCGAAGACTGTTTAGGTTGCCCACTCCGTCATCTGTGCACCAAAGCGAAAGAAGGGAACAATCGAAAGATCTACATCAATGAAAAGTGGGAATCACAAAAAGAATATGTACGTACAAAGCTTTCAGACGAGAAGACTGGTGAGATTTATGGGAAACGTAAAATCGATGTGGAACCAGTGTTCGGTTTTCTGAAGGCTAATTTGGGTTTCACCCGTTTTTCCGTAAGGGGAAAAGAGAAAGTGAAAAATGAATTAGGATTTGCGTTCATGGCGGTAAACCTAAGAAAATATACCGCTATGAACATAGTTCAAACACATGAATACAGAAATAATCCAAAGAAAAATGGTTCCAATCATCTATTTTTAGTGATTGGAACCATTTTTCACTTTTTTTGGCTGGTTATGTCCCAGCCTCATTTTCTCTTAAATTGCTCTTATCTGTAACTGTCCTATGACATATGGTTATAACAAATCCGCCTAGTTGACATATTCTTCAGGATTTGGAGGGGGGGTTCAGGATTTGAGCGCAATCTTTCAGGATTTCATAAAATCAGCCAGGTAATGCCCCTTTTGAAATGGTACCCTAACCCTAGAACACCGCCCTCCCAAGCTTCATCCGCTTACTTTTTCTTTTTTAACTCTCGCAAATACCCCATTGAAGCAGCAAAAGCAGCTGCTCTTTCTGGGATACCCTTTCTTATAAGCGTTTCTGCAGTTTGTTCAATTTTGTTTCCAGCACCTTTAAACTCCATGTTAGTATCCTCCCTTCAACCCATATTATTTGCCTGGTACATAAATATATTTATAACTTACTGGAGGATACAGACTTCCGGTGGGATGTTTTATATTCCAATGAGGAAAGGAGTGGCAAAGGGAAAAGCACGAGAACCACCCTACCCTTTACCCTAGCTCCTTCCACAACCTCTCCAACAATTTTATGTTTTTGCCATAAGTCGGGATGCTTTATTCAATACTCGTTTTATTACCCTTTGTTAACCTATCATAGTCCTCACTCGACAATTCAATCAGATACGATGATAATGTTTTAACTTTGTTATTGTTCTCTTTGTCAAATTTATATACATCGCAAAAAGCATACGTGGTTCCTTCACTATGCTCACTTGGCAATTTCATCGTACCCTCGACGAGCGCATTATTCCCCTGTACGATGATTTTTTCAACCGTATGTTCTTTTGCTACAACACCACGCATTGGCTCAAGGTTATTTCTGGCAGCTTCTTTTCCTTCCATTACGGAGTCTCCAATAAAGTTCCATTCAATATCCTCAGCAATGTTATCGACGATATAATCTATATCACCTGTCACGAATGCCTCATTTAACCTTTGTACTTTCGCAATATTTACAGAATCGTGCTTCAAATCGAAGCCAAAATAGACGGTTATTTCGTTAATTTTCCCATTCTCAAATAAAAAATGTTCCATATTTTGAAAAGTAGCACCAGACTTTAATACGCATTCGTATCGAATGACCGCTTCATCTCCGTCTGTAAAAAGATTTTGGATGTGATATTCTTCTATGTCTTTACAACTTGGCCAACACTTTTCAAAATATGCCTCCCGGTTAATTTTGTCATCGACCGGACTATTAAACGTGAAGTCATGGCTTAACAATTCCTCTAAAATTCCCCTTTCCTTTGTTTCATACGCATTAAAATAATCTTGCACAAGATTCTTTAGATTTGTTTTTCCCATTCTTTTATCCCTCCACTTTTTACAAGCAGGCTTCCTGCTGTAGTTGGAAACAGCAAGTTTATCCTATTCTAGCACGTTAAGCAGTGCGTAAATTCTTCTAGGTTGCTTTTTTTGGAATTGAGGGGAAATTCATTATGAGAAGTGGTAAGAAATTTAACTTGATAAATCATCGAGGCGTAATCTACGGTGAAAAGTTCTTATGATGTAAGAGTGTTTCCATAAATACAAATGCAAAGGGTGAAGCATGGCTCCACGCTTCACCCTTGCTCTCTCAACAACTGTTCCACTAATAGCTGTGATCTCAACCCTTCTTCTCCATCTACGAATGGTTGGCTGTCGTTTATGATACAATCTACAAAATGCTTGACCGCGTCAACAAATCCTTTTTGTTTTAAAATTGTCTCCCAGGATGGGGAGGTTTGTATCGTTACTTTCCCGTCTTGCTCTGTTTCCATTACATTCATATTCTTCACTCGAATGAGCGCACCGGCCGTTAACACCTTCAATTCTTCTAAGTTGGTTCCCGCATGTCGATGCATGGAAAGTGTAAATGGATTACCATGCTCCCCTTCCCACACATGCTGGGCAAACGTAATCTGCTTATCAGCGTTGATATCCATCTTATGGTATGCCAACTTACTTTCTCCAGCCTGAAGCCATCTCATCAAGTCAATGAGATGAATGTAATCATCTAGCATGGTAAAACGGTAATCGTGTGGACCAATGTCAAGTGCACGATGTTTCTCCAAGGAAAATGCAGTAGGATCCTGTGCTTGCTCTTTTGCAGCGACATACATCGGTGCAAAGCGGCGGTTAAACCCAACCATTAGCTTTCGATTATGCTTCGCACTCAACGCTACTAGCCTCTCCCCTTGTGCCACTGTCGCAGCGAGTGGCTTATCCACATAAACGTCCTTTCCATTTCGTAGAAGCTCGGATACGACTTCAAAATGGGATTCTGTTGAGCTGTGGACAAACACTGCATCACTTTCCTCTATTAATGCCGATAAGCTAGGAAAGTCTTGGATTCGATATTGCCTGCAAACCCGCTGTCTTTTCTCTGCATTCGGTGAAAAAGCGCCAACAAATTGCCACTTGGTTTCCTTTGTTAAAATAGGTAAATACGCCTTTTGTGCAATGGATCCTAGACCAACCATCCCGATTTTTGGCTGTCTGATAACAAACACTCCTCTTGTTATAAGCCTTACTTATAGATTTTTTCCATTTGTTTCAATGACTTCTTTATACCAGTGATAGCTTTTCTTTTTAATCCGGCGAAGGTCATGCTCTCCTTCTTCATGTTGATTCACATAGACAAATCCGTAGCGCTTTTGGAAGCCGTTTAGCCAGCTTAGTAAATCGGTAAAGGACCATGTACAATAGCCAATCACATCTACTCCATCACTAATCGCTTCTTGGGTCGCCTTCAAATGTACTCGTAGATAATCAATACGATAGTCATCATTTACGATATCGCCTTCCTCAAGCTTATCGTATTCCCCTAAGCCATTTTCACTGATTAGAATTGGTAATTCGTATCGGTTCGTGATGCGGCGGAGGGCGATGCGAAGTCCGGTTGGGTCGATGTTCCAATCCCAATTTGTCCGCTCCAGATGTTCATTTTTCACGGTTTTATAAAGACCTGGTACTCCGCTATCCTCGGTTGAGCCTTTCTTTCCAGATGTATTCATTTTTCCTTCTGATACACCATCTAACGGGTTCTTCTCAAAGGTAGTCGTTTGGTAATAGTTTAATCCCATAAAATCCGGCTTACCCTCTTTTAGTAATTCAAGGTCACCGTCTTCAATAGTTGGTGCCAAGCCCTTTCTTTCTAAGTAACGCCATGCCACCTGAGGGTATGTTCCCCATGCATAAACATCCATCCACCAATGTGCATTTAACTCTTCTGCATTTTCCGCAGCAACGATATCCTCAGGCTTAGCAGATGCTGGATACGAAGGGGAGTAGGCAAAGCTAGGGCCAATCTTTCCGTCTGGTACATAGTTGCGGAATTCCTTAATCGCACTGGCATTTGCCAAATTCGCATGATGATTGACTTGATGGAAAAGCTGCTCATCCTTTACTCCTGGGGGATGTAGAGCCGTTCTGTATCCAAAATTGGTGAAGATATTTTGTTCATTCAAGCTCACCCAATATTTCACCCGGTCACCAAAATGCTTATACAATGTAACCGCATAATTGGTAAAGTCCCGAATAATCTCGCGAGATTCCCAGCCACCATATTCATCTTGCAGTGCCTGTGGTAAATCCCAATGATAGATGGTTAAAATCGGCTCTATACGATGCTTAATTAACTCGTCGATTAGATTACTATAAAATTGGATGCCCTTTTCATTGACTTCTCCTCTACCATTAGGAAAGATTCGAGCCCATGAAACGGAAAAGCGATATGCCTTCAAGCCCATCTCGGCCATTAAGCGAATATCCTCTTTATAACGATGGTAATGATCGACTGCCGTATCACCAGTTGTTCCTTTAAAGGTTTTCCCTGGAATTCGGACAAATTGATCCCAGTTGGAAGGTCCCTTTCCATCTTCATCCCATGCTCCTTCAATCTGATAAGCAGAAGAAGCCGATCCCCATAGGAACTGACTAGGAAAGGCTTCTAAATTCTTATGTATCATCATATTCCCTCCTTCAATTTAATTTGCTATACATGGAGACTAAGTAAACATCAATGTATACCCAGCTCCTACTATCTATAAATTCGCCCGTTGTAAGAAGTGATAGAGCGCCCCAATTAAATTAGAATCATTGCCAAATTGGCATGGATGCACCCTAATATCTAAACATTCTTCATTCGGTTTCATTACCTTAAGCTTTTCATTGATGTTATCAATTAGCCCATCCCGTTTACTGATTGCTCCACCAATTAATATTTTCTCCGGGTCAATCATGTACTGTAAATTATAAATTCCTACTGCTAAGCGCTTGATGAATTTTTCGATCTCATCCTGTACTTCTAGGTCACCCTCATCCGCCATTTTAAACACCGCTATCCCATCAAGCGTGTTAGGGTCGATGTCTTTGCGTTTTGCAACCTGCATCACTAAGCCCCCAGTTGCAGCAAGTGAGCTCCACGTTTCCCCAATCGGCTGGTCCAAATAATCCTCAAGGATCATATAGCCGAATTCACCACCGAAAAGATTGCTACCATGGCGAATCTTCTTATCTAAAACAAGTGCCCCACCAATTCCTGTACCGATCACGATACAAATGTAGTCATTAATCCCTTTAGCAGCACCAATCCAGCCTTCAGCCAAACCGGCACAATTCGCATCATTTTCCAGCTCAACCACAAGCCCTGTTCGTTCTTGGATGAGTTGTTTGATATTAGGACCATGAATATAAGGAAGAGCCGTAATCCCTTTAATGAATCCAGTTTCTACGTCTACCGCTCCTGGCATACTTAAGGCGATACCACTTAGAACCTGTTTCTTCTGAAATTCCTTCACCACGGAATCCATAACATTTACAAAAGCGTCTATACCGTCCTTCGGTGTTGGAATAGAGGATTTTTCTATAAAAGACCCAGCCTCATCCATAAGGGAATACTTGATTGCGGAACCACCCACATCAAAAACTGCATAATAGTTCACCAAAAAACCTCCTAACACCCCATACAAGATTCTAGTTGCTATTGTTTTTATACACTTTCCGAGAATAAATCGATGTAATATTACCAGAAGGTTTTATTCGCTCCACATGACTCCCTGACAATAAGTTCAGAGTCTGTAAACACTGGCTTTATTTTCGATTGCCCCTCAATTAAATCATTTAACATGTAAGCTGATAATTTACCGATCTTTTCCTTATCCTGTTTAACCGTGGTCAGTTTCGGGTTACTATAACGGCATGCTGGAATATCATCACACCCAACAACTCGGATGTCATTTGGAACTTGTAATCCGGCCTCTTTAACCGCCCGTAATGCACCTAATGCCATTAAGTCTGAAGCAGCGAAAACGGCTTCGGGGACATCATCTAATTCAAGCATTCGCTTCATAGAGAGATAGCCACTCTCTTCCTGGAAATCTCCGTATTGAATCCATTCATCTCGTAGCTCAAGGTCGAACTGCTGCATCGCATTCTTGAACCCTTTTAACCTTAAATTTGAAATGACCGATTCACGCATTCCACCGATAAAACCAATTTTCCGATGGGAATTCAAATAAAAGTGTTCCACCACTTTCCTTGATAAGCTCACATTATCCGTCATGACATAGCTCGCATTCGGCCCTTTTAATTCAATATCAATACCTATACAAGGAAAACCACTTTCCGCAAGCTCAAACGTAGCATCCTCGACCTTCTCACCAGCAATAATCAAACAGCCGTCTACATTAAAATGCTTGCACCTTGCTAAATAACTTCCCTCATCCTGTAGAAAATGCTCATTAGAAAACATCAAGATGTCATACCCTAATAAGCCAATGTTCTTCTTAAAGGTTGAAATTACTTCATTGAAATATGGGTGTGTCATATCCACATTAATCCTACCGGCATAGATGAGACCGATGAGGTTTGATTTTTTCGTTGCTAGTGACCTTGCTGAAAAATTAGGTGCATAGCCCATTTCATTAATTACGGTCATGACCTTATTCTTTGTTTCCTCACTTATTCCCTTATAATTATTGATTACTTTTGAAACAGTTGCCTGTGATACCCCAGCCATTTGTGCAATGTCTTTTATCGTTAACCCCATCGTATAATCTCCTCTAATTCCTTGATATATATTTCCTACTGCTAGATTACTAAGAGTCATAGAGTGATACAATAGCCAGGCAGGAAAAATAAATTATTTTACGGATCCTTCAGTAATACTAGAAATAAATAATCGGTTAAATAGTAAGAAAATGACTAGTAACGGAACAGTCGCCCAGAATACGCCAGACATAATCATCCCGAAGTCCACATTATTCGTATTACTTAATTGTGCTAATGCCACTTGAATCGTATACATGTCTGGGTCTCTTAAAATCGTAAACTGCCATAAAAATTCTCCCCAAACCGCCGTAAAGACAATGATTCCAAGCGTTGCAAATGCTGGTAGGATAATCGGTAGGACAATTCTCCAGTAAATGCGGAAATTCGAGCATCCATCTAATTTCGCAGCCTCGATTAGTTCATCCGGAACTGCTCCTGAAATATATTGGCGCATCAAGAATATCCCTAACGGATTTAAAAAGAACAAAATCATGACCCCTGGTAAAGTATCAAGGAGTCCTGCATTCGAAATTAGAAAGTATTGCGGAATTAACCCTAGCTGTGGCGGAATAATCATCGTTACTAAGATCGCGACAAACAGAATATTCTTCCCCGGGAACTTAAACTTGGCAAAAGCAAAGCCAGCTAGGGAGCTAATGAATAGAACCACAATCGTAACAACCGCACACAATACAAATGAATTCCACATTCCACCAAAGAAATCAATTTGATTTAATACCTTTTTAAAGTTCTCAACTAGCATATCTCCTGGTGTAAGGGTTGGTGGAATAGAATTATAGGCAGCACTTGGTCGTGTCGCCATAACAAACATCCAATAAAAAGGAAAAAGAGAAAGGATGGAAGCAATGAATAAAAATGAGTAAATGGATAGTTTACTGAACGATAGCTTTTTGCGATTTTTGTTTATGCGATTACTCATTTATGAACACCTCGCTTTTTCCTTCCAAATCCTTGCGTCAATCTTAAATTAATGACAGCAAATATCGTAATGATAACTAACAGAATAATCGCTGTTGCAGATGCCGTTCCAAAGGACTGCAATCTAAAGGCATCACGATATAAGTACATAACAATTGTCATTGCTTCATCCCTTGTGAAAGCATCAGCCCCTAAGAATACAGTTGGTTCAGAGAATAACTGCATCGCGCCAACGGTTGATGTAAATACAGTCAAGATAATAAAAGGCTTCATCATCGGAATCGTAATATACCAAAGCTGCTGAAACTTATTAGCACCATCCACAGTTGCCGCTTCATATAAGTCATTCGGTATACTTTGAATCCCGGCTAAATAAATGATTGTGTTATATCCAACCCATCTCCAAAACACCATAAGCGATATGGCAATCTTGGTTCCCCATTCAGAGGCAGCCCAAGAGACCGGGTCGAGTCCAAAAAGATTCGTTAACACATAATTAGCAAAAGATGAATCATGATTACTGAATAGCACACTAAATATAAGTGCCACGGCAACCATTGAGGTTAAATATGGCATAAATATCGTTACTCGGAAGAAGCTCTTAAACTTAAGAAATGCCAAATTTAATAAATAGGCTAGAATAAGTCCGACAACTAATTGTGGAGCCGTTCCCATAATCCCCATGATAATCGTGTTGTAAACCGATTTCCAAAACAGCGGATCAGTCAGTACGAGCTCAAAATTAGCTAACCCATTAAAGGTCATTGGACTTAAGCCATTCCACTTCTGAAAAGCTAAGTAAAAGCTAAAAAGCGCAGGATATAGACCAATAAGTGCAAAAATAATAAAGAAAGGCGCTATATACAAATAACCCGAAATCATGTCCTTCTTTTCTTCAGACCTATTTTTCTTCTTTTTCCCTATAGCTTCTTTCTTACTGGCAGAATTCATGTTCACGCCTCTTTTCCATTTCAAAATAGTACCGTGCCTTTAGGCGTTCCTAACGTAGTTTTTTCTGGGTCTTGTAAAAAGGTGGCCGGCTTACTCCTTCCATCCCTGTTTTGCAAAAGGCTTGTCTCGGTAAACCGACCATTACTATTTGTTTCGTTCGCTATCATACCTTTAGTCTTCAGAGTTTAATAGATTAACGTTTCATTAAATCCTCGGCACGTTTTACAGCTGCTTCCCACTCTTTCTCTGGATCTGCATTATTGTTTTGCACATTTTTCAGTGCATTTAAGATTTCGTTATGAACAGGGAAGTATTTTTCCCCTTTGTATCCGATCCCCGTAATGTCTTGGGCAGCCTTAGCAAATACTGGAGCTGTTGCCTGAGAGCCAAAGAATTCATCTTCATTCGATGTGAATTCTTCCATCTCATAGACTGAATGAGCGGAAGGGAATAATCCATGGCTTTGGAATGATTTTAATTGATTTTCTGGTGATACAAGCCATTCA
The DNA here is from genome assembly GCF_037975285.1 of Ornithinibacillus sp. FSL M8-0202. Taxonomy (GTDB): domain Bacteria; phylum Bacillota; class Bacilli; order Bacillales; family Amphibacillaceae; genus Ornithinibacillus; species Ornithinibacillus massiliensis. Next base: position 2,025,439 of record NZ_CP150248.1, on the reverse strand, counting down.
ATAAAATCATATGCCTCTTGTGCATGCTTAGTTTCACTTGGGATTGCGATATATGATCCACCCCAATTTGCAGCGAACTCAGTAGGTAATGTCGCTACCTTCCATTTACCAACAGCTTCCGGTGCATTTCCTTCCATCCAGCCTTTCAACCAGCCTGCACCTAGTTCCGCAGCAAATTCACCCTTGTTCACCGCATTCGCCCACTCTGGGCTCCACATTTCATATTTACCAACTATTCCCAGGTCATTCAGATGAACCGCATAGTCATATGCCTTTTTGACTTCACTATCTGCTCCAAGATTCAATTCATTATCTGGAGTTAAATAAGCTGTTTCTGCTGCATCTAAATACGCTCTAAAGGCCATTTCAATACTATCCACAAATGGCATTCCCGTTGCTTCTTTAACCTTTAACCCAGCCTCTTCAAACGCCTTAGGTGAGTTAATTAAAGCTTCCACCTCTTCTGGATCTGTTGGTAGTCCTGCTTGCTCAAATAAATCGGTTCGATAGTATAATGCTTTCGGACCGATATCTGTTGGAAGGCCAAACAAGAAATCTCTATCCACATTCTCTCCACTTTCCCATTTCCAATCTAAGTACTGATCCTTTACATCATTCGCACCAAGGTCATACAAGTTCTCAAAACGATCCTGGGCAACTTTAAAACGATCGAATTGATCAATTTCTAGCATCGCAATATCCGGTGCACCACTTCCAGCAGATAATGAGGTGAAGAGTGCATCATGATGGTCTGCAGTTTCGGATGATTTCACTTTAATTTTAATATTTGGGTTTTGATCCTCGTATTCTTTTGCTAAATCCTCATAACCAGTTGCACCAAACGTCCAGAAGTCTAGCGTAATTTCCTCGTTCGAATTACTATTCTTATCACCACTTGCCTCTTTATCACCATCACCACTACAAGCCACTAAAGAAACCACAAGCAAAGCTAATAATCCAAACACAGCAATATGTTTAAAACTTTTCAACGATATAACCCCCTATAATTAGTTTAATAGTTTGTAAAACCCTCTTGATTCACTCTAGAAATGGACACCTCCTATACACGATTAAGGAAACCGGTTTCTTTAAATTTCAAAAAAATTAGTAAGTAACCGCTTACAAAGAATTATAGTGGTTACTTTTTTAAAAATCAACATGTTTTTTTAGGGATTTTTAATAAAAGCAGTAAAGTTTAGATAATTAATGGCTGGAGCTTGCAGAAACCGATTTCGTTAATTGGTGGAGAGTAACGCTTGGTAGAGTCCTCTACCCGCTAATACAGCAGATAAATATAACGTGGCCGCCTAGTTGACATATTCTTCAGGATTTGGGGCACCTTTTTCAGGATTTGGTAAAATCTCGCGCGTAGCATACCCGCATAATCAGCAGCTTCTATTGGGGACAGAAAGAAAGAGGCTGGGGCAAAACTATTTCTAACATAGGATAAACCGAACATGAAAGCTAGCGCATCAAACCAGCCCCAGAAATATTCTACGCTTTTCCGCGGGCTGCTGATGAGCCTCCCACAGGAGTCTCCGTATATTTCCGGGGCTAATGTGGTGATTGTTCGTTTTTTATTACCTTTGTTTTCGTTTTGTCCCAGCCTCTTCTAGGGAAATTCATTATGCCACCCTACACATACTTCCGCAAAAAGCTCACCATTAACGAATAAACCTTTAAGGCGTTTTCTGTTTTAGAAAAGCCATGGCCCTCGTCTTCGAGTACGAGGTATTCGACGTCTTGGCCTCTTTTTTTCATAGCATCGACGATTACATCGGATTCTACCTTTACAACGCGTGGGTCATTGGCACCTTGTATGACTAGCATGGGCTTGGTCATCTGGTCAATATAAGTCATTGGCGAGTCTTCTATTAATTTCTCCCGGTCCTCGTTGACATCACCAATTAACTCTCTATCCGCTTCTTTCCAATGTTCTGGGGCTGTCTCAATGGTTGTAAATAAATTACTTGGGCCAAAGATATCGACAAATGCCTTAAACCGATCTGCATGGCGACCGTGAAGAAGTAAGGTCATATATCCACCATAGCTTCCACCAATACAGAACCATTTATCCGAACTAGATTTCCCTTGTTGGTCTAGCCAGTCCATACCGGCGATGATATCCAGGCGTGGTCCGCCTCCCCAGTCTTTATTTACTAATCTCATAAAGCTCTCCCCATAGCCAGTGCTACCACGGAAGTTCGGCGCGAATACGCTGAACCCTTGGGAGCATAAATATTGGAAGAGTGGTGTAAAGGTTTTTCTCACCGCATGCTGTGGTCCACCATGTGGCCATAGAATGGTATGTCCATTATCCAGCTCCGGATTCGGTGAAAAGTAGAGTGCTTCGATTTTTAATCCATCAAAGCTATCATAGGTAAGCACCTCAGGCTCTGTTAATGCTTCATTATCCACCCCGATGATTCGGTGCTGGGTTATCTGCTCCCAGCCGCTTGTATCGGTATACTGGAATAAGTTTGCTGGGAAGGTTGTTGACCTACCTAGTGCATAGATGGCGCCACTTTTTCCAATCTTGATTTTATTGACCATATCAAATGGCTTATCGAGTAAAGTAGCTTCATTTGTAGCTAAGTCGAACCTATATAAACGGTCCTCTACACCACGCTCTGCGACAAAGTAGACCCGATTTCGCTCCCGGTCAACGGTTAAATTCGATAATTCGTAGCCATCGAACGCTACTAGCTTCGTAAATGTCCTCGTGCAAATCTCAAAGCTAGCTAAATAGTAATATTCACTTTCATAATTGGTTAAAAGTAACACCTGATTATCCGTTAGATATTTCACTTGACTAACTCGATGCGGCTTTTCCTGTGAAGGGGTAAGTGGGATAATCTCCTGACCCTTAGCGAGATAGCCGAAGGAGCTTGTATTTCCTAGCTCTTTTGAGAACGCAAAGCTCGATTCATCTGGACTCACAGAATACAGATAACTTGGTCCTTTTTCACCCTTTATCAAAATCTCCTTGTCACCTGTCTCCAGGTTTACTCGGCCTATATTTAAAAAGTTGGGATTGTCTACACTCGTTATGTAATAGAGATGTTGGCCATCTTCTGCCAAATCACCATAGTAAAACTTTTCTCCTTCAACTTTTAGCACTGCGACCGGTTCTCCTCCACTGCTTTGGACTGCATAGATATGATAGTTTTCATCTCCATCTGTATCGTAACCAGTTAAGAAGTAGTTACCCGCGGGTGTATATTTTACAAAGGAATTCATTTGATTGGCAGTTGTTAGCTGGTAAGGGTACCGCTCATCAAGTCTCATGGCCCATACATTGTAATAGCCATTTAAATTGGAGGAGAAAAGAACTTCCTCCTCTGTCGCATTCACATCAAAATCAACAATATTTATCGTTCTGAAAAAGCTCTCGATACTAGGCTTTGGAAATTGAAACATGTATATTCCCCCATTGCTATGCCAGCACACTCTAACGGCATTGTTTTTTTATTTATCTAAATATTATATCAAAATTAATCCTATATCGATATGTATTTACTCAAACGTAATATCGATTTTCACGAGCTCAGAGCGTGTACCAATACGTATTGGCGGTCCCCAAAAACCAAAGCCTGATGTCACAATAGAGTGCAGCTGTCCCTTCTGCAAGTAGCCGTAATCATTTTCATAAATGGCATCTGTAATAAGGCTGCCTGGGAATACTTGTCCTCGGTGTGTGTGGCCAGAGATCATGAGGTCAATCCCTTCCTGCTGTGCGATATCCAATTCATATGGTTGATGACCAATTAGAATAGCTGGTAAATTAGGGTCTACTCCATTCATTAATTGCTCTAAAGGAAGCCTGTTTGGATCGATTTTGTCCTTCCGTCCAATTAACGTAAATTGCCCTGCAATTTCCTCTGTCTCATCATATAGGACATGGATTCCACTGTTCTCTAACGCATCAATGATTTCCTGCATAGTCCCCTCATGCTTGTCATGATTCCCAAGTGACGCATAGACGCCATATGGTGCATGGAGCTCGGACAGTATTTGATCTATATTATGATCCAGGAAGATTTGCAGGTCGTCATCAATGATATCGCCCGGCAAGAGGATGATGTCTGCATTTAGGTTGTTCATTTCCTTTACAAAGCGCTCTGCATGACCTTTACCTGACAATAGTCCAAAATGGGTATCTGCTGCCATGGCGATTGAAAGACTATCAAGAGAGGAATCACCTTTATCGATCTTAATCTCATAGCTTTTTACGACTGGACTATAAGCGTTAAATATGCCATATCCCAAGAAGGATACCATTAAGACGAGTGTCACGACCCCTGCCCATCTCTGTGTTTTATGCCTTGGTAGTCGCGTACGACGCAAGAGAATAACAGTAATGTGAGCAAGCGGCACTAATAGTAACAGCAAGTAGAAGCATGCCATCCAATATGCGCCAACTATTTGTAAAAAGGTGCTTCCAGACATCATCCCAAAGAAAAACGAACTCGCTACTACTATGACGACTAGGCTGTAAATGATCTTAAATCGTTTGCTTGATGATTCTGGTTGAAGAAAGCGATAGCCCCTCCAGCCAATGTAATAAACGAGTCCTCCATATACTACTAGTGTGCTGATTAAGATTAGAATGAACATATGTATGATTAAACTCCTTTTCTGCTTAGTTTGATTGCTCCATAGTAGGAAACAGTACGAAAATAAATTAATAGAGTAATAGTTCCCTTTTGTTAATACCCTATTTTTTCATAATTAAGCCTACCTACGTGAGAAGCTTTCATGTTTGTATGTATTACTCTTGTATTATAGCTTAGGTGGTTGTTATGGAGTAATTGATATGACGTGTTTATTGAGAGTTTGATAGTGATGGGGGATGGATTGCATCTTTTAAAACAAAAATGAATCTAGATAATGTAGCTTCCTCGGCTACCTTGGATATTACATAAAATAGTAGGCAAAACAACAAAGAGTTGTGTTATAATGAAAAGGAATTTTTTAAATGTACACTATTTTGTAGAACATAGACAAAAATATCAAGTGTACTATTACTGAATTTTTCTAATAATAAAAGTAAACAGTACGGGACGAACCCGAAAAAATCATGAAAAATGTATTTTATGCATTTTTATTCGTGATTTTTTCGGGTTTTTTATTTCCCATTTAAAGGAGGTGAAAGAAGTGATAAAAGCGACCATTTCATTATTATCATCAATCACAATTTTTTCCATCTCATTTACGCTATCTGCAACTACCGCACCTGGTAATGCATGGCGTAAAGCTGGGATAACGCCAGCTGGGAGCCCAGAGAACAGTGGAATTTTTGACGACTTAAGCAGCTTGGTTTTCTTAATAAAATCCGCTGCCCTTATCTGGACACTCGTTTTTCTAGTTTTGGCTATAAATAAGCTTTCAGTTTCCAAAAGCAATTCCCAAAAAAGAACTGCTGCATTCATTGATTTAAGGAAGGCATCTATCGGTATATGGGTAATTTTAATTGCTTATCTTTTCGCTAGATAGATAGCTCAATTCGTGTACCTTAACACAAACCTTTATAGCCTATTAAGCAAAAGTGAACCTCACCCTTTTTGATCCATATCAATAGGGTGAGGTTCCTCTCTAGCGTATTCAGGATAGAACCTGTCGGAATATCAGCATCATGATATTCCGGGAGTGTGTCCGCATTCTCAGTTATTTACTACTTTCAAATATACATAACACTGTAAAACATGCCCAAATATCCACTACCTTATCCCTCTAAAGCCTCTACCACTTTCTCCGCTGTACTTCTGCTAGACTGCGGATTTTGCCCAGTCACTAGTTTGCCATCTCGGATGGAGTGGTCAGTCCATTTTTCAGAAGCAACGAAATCGGCACCGTTCTCTCGTAATTTTGTTTCTAAAAGGAAAGGCATGTGAACATCAAGCTCCATTTCAACCTCTTCCTCATCAGTAAAGGCGGTAACCTTCTTGCCTTTCACGATTGGTGTACCATCTTTGTAGGTTGCATTGACCAATCCCGCAGGTCCGTGGCAAACAGCGGAGATGATTTTATCTTCTTCCGCAAACTCCTGCAATACATAAAGAAGTGTTTCGCTATTTGGAAAATCAAACATCGTACCATGTCCACCTGGTAGGAAAATAGCGTCATATCCGTGTGCATGGTCTTTCGTTAGTTTTTCGGTATTTTTTAGCTCGGCTTCAGCATCTTTCCACTCTGGCTTCTCTTCAATACTGTTTGGATCTAGCGCAACTTCACCACCACTTATGCTGGTCACTTGTACCTCGTAGCCTTTTTCTTTGAAAACGAGGTAAGGTACAGCGAATTCCTCTAGCCATAGACCTGTTTTGTGATCATCTGTAATTGTTGTATGATTTGTCACAACCATCAATACTTTTTTTGCCATGCTATATTCCTCCTTATAATTCAAAATTAATATATACGCTTTCGTTAAAACTATCCGTTTCCTTTATGATCTTGATGGAAAGGCTGGTGAGTATTGGGTAGGAACGGTGTTTTTCTTATTTAATGTAGCTGCCGCTTCTAGTGTCCAGTATGGATTACGTAGCATTCCTCTACCTACCGCGACAAGGTCTGCTTCCTCATTTCCAATCACTGCGTTGGCGAGTGCTGGTTCATCCAGTCTTCCAACCGCAATAACTGGGACATTTAGTTTTTCTTTTATTTCTCTAGCGAAAGGTACTTGGTAGGCAGCATGCGTGCCTGGTCTTCCGTGAGCAGCAATTTGTCCTTCTCCACCAGCACTAACATGGAACATATCAACGCCAGCTTCTTGATAGACCTTCGAGAATGCGACACTTTCCTTCAATCCGTAGCCGTTATCCACATACTCAACCGCAGAGACACGCAAAATTAGTGGCATCTCACTAGGCATGACACTTTTCGCTGCTTGGATAACTTCCTTACCAAACTTAGTTAGATCTTGTCCATATTCATCTGTACGTTTATTAGTAAATGGGGATTGGAACTGGTGGATTAAGTAACCATGTGCTCCATGAATTTCAATTGCATCGACACCAGCTTTTACCGCGCGTTCTGTTGCTAATCGGAATTTCTCAACCATTTCTTTAATTTCTTCTGTTGTCAGTTCCCTCGGAGTTTTGGAATTTTCATCAAATGGAATTGGTGATGGTGCAACAGGAACCGCTGCATCCTCTGCTTTACGTCCCGCATGGGCAATTTGAATAGCCACTTTGGCACCATGTTGATGACAAGCATCCACAATTCGTTTGATTGCTGGGATTTGTTCATCTGACCATAATCCGAGATCATAATCTGTAATACGGCCGTCTGGCTCCACATCCGTCATTTCAATAATGATTAGCCCCGCTCCACCAATAGCACGGCTAACATAGTGAACATAATGCCAATCATTCGCAATTCCATCCTTTTTCGTAACGGAATATTGACACATAGGTGGCATGACGACACGGTTTTTTAATTCTAAGTTCTTTATTTGATAGGGGGTAAATAAATCCTTCATGAAAAGAATCTCTCCTTCTATGTTTAGTTAAACTGACCTTGCGTTGAGCGTTTAAACATGGCCAATGGCTTTTTGCACCGCTTATCCGGGCAAGCTTTTCCTCTTTAGTATTGATAAGTTAACCAATAAAACACATATAACTTACACCTAGCCAATCGAATCGCAATAGCCTTCAGAACGTCCAAGGTTTTACAACTGTAGGAAAATGCTCGCACTAGCGTTTTCCCACATTCTTCATTATCCTATCCGGCGATAGGCTGAATCGAGCATTTCTTGTCATGTCACATTTCCCTCCATAACAAGTTTTGGATAATGAAATGCATTCCATTGTGTTGGAAATTATAATACTCGCTTTTAAAGAATACAAATTATCTGTTTGGAGAGGGAAGTGTGTATACGTACCATTTCCGGAAACATGCCTTCTCTATTTCGCTGATATTCTAAAGAAACGAACTTCAGGTGAACGTTATCTATTGAGCCGCTCCATACTTCCAATCAATTTTTTAGAAATTCTCAGAAAAGAAGTCACAGTTTACTATAGTTGACCTATTGAAATATTAGTTCTACCCTTGAAGTACGGATCCATTTTTCGACTATATACGCTTGCTAGACGCATAGTTGGTTATACAATGGTAAAGCTAACAGGTAATACGGTGGAAATGAACCCGATGAAAAATTGGTTTACCAATTGATTATATAGGAGGTTTTCATAGATGAGTAACGTTGCAATTATTACTGGTGCAGGTAGTGGATTAGGTCAATCAACAGCTGTCCGATTGGCACAGGAAGGAATTAGTATTGCGGTAGTAGATGTTAATGAACAAGGTGGAAATGAAACAGTAGAATTAGTGAAAAAACATAACGTAGATGCCATTTTCATTAAAGCGGATGTATCCAAAAAAGAAGACGTAAAACATTATGTCGATCAAACACTGGAACACTTCGGTAAAATTGATTATTTCTTTAACAATGCTGGAATATCAGGTAGCGGAAAATATTTCTTAGATACCTCTATTGAAGAAATTGATAATATCGTTGGCATTAACTTAATGGGTGCCTTATACGGTGTACATTATGTAGCGAAGGCAATGTTAGAAAATGGCGGAGGCTCCATTGTGAACACCGCTTCTAGTGCAGGTGTTATTGGACAAGACTCTGTTGTTACCTATTCCGCTACAAAACACGGAATTGTTGGGCTAACGAAGAGTATGGTAGCAGAATATGCAAAAGATGGCTTGCGCGTCAATGCTATTGCTCCAGGACCTACTGAAACACCAATGGTAAAAGAGTTCTACGAAGCAAATCCGAAAATGAAGGAAAATGCAACAGGTGGAATTCCACAGAAACGTCTAGGAACGCCTGAAGAAGTGGCTGAGCTTGTTACTTTCTTACTTACTTCTAAAGCAGAATATATTAATGGTGAAGTAATCCGTATTGATGGCGGGTTTACGAATACGAAATAAGCCTCCATGATAAAAGGAAAAGGGCTGTGGCAGTGGGTTTTTATCCGAAGCTGCTGAAAAACTCAAGGATTTTAAGTGATAATAAAATAAAAAAACAAAAAAGGGATACTTTTTATGTGTTTTGCCATAAAAAGTATCCCTTTTTTGCTCATATTCCTCTTATTTTTGGTCTATGAGCTTCATGATTCGTTTTAGATTTGTTACAAATATCGTGGTGGCTCCTTGGATTTCCATACCAAAGAGACCTGAGTCGGTGGCTCTATCGTACCCATGTCGATTCTTTAATTCGCTATTTTTAGCCTCAATCATATAACGGTCTCGAGCTAATTCTTTAAACAATTCGGTCTCTTGAAATGCCTTCTGCTCTTGATGCTCCGTCGATTTTATGCTCACCGTAAGTGTTTTTGATTTGGCACCTTCTTTGTAACAACCCTCTCGCAATGGACAAACCTTACATTTTTCGATATCAAATTGATACTGATATTCAGCGTTCCTGTCTTTTCTGTTCTTAACATATTTTTTTGTCGCTAAATGCCCAGCAGGACAAACATACATATCCGCATCTTTATTGAACTCAAAACCCGTGTCTTTTCGTTCGTTTGTCAACATTGGGTTAAGTTTGGAAACCAGTTGAAAATCTTTTTCTTTAGCTAAGATTAAGTTATCTTTCCCTGAATAAGCTGTATCACCAATGACCGTCTCAACTGTCAGACCTGCTTTTTCACTTTTTTCTACCAGATTTCTTAAATACTTTCCATCACTTTTGTCGCCAGATGTGACCTCTGCCGCCACGATTAAACGTTCTTCTGATATAGCGAGGTGTGTTTTGTAACCAAAGAAACTCGTGTCTTCTGATTTATGACCAGTTCGCGCATCGCGATCGGCGGAGTATTCCGTTGTCTCTTGGCAATCTTCCACTAACTCTTTCAAGTAGTTCAATTTTTTTTGCACGTCTGGAATGTTACGGACATCTTCCTTCTCTACGACTTCAATCAACTTCTCGCAATAAGCCATAGACACTTTTACATCATGCTTATCAGTTGGCTTTTCTGGGTATTTTTCTTTGAGACTTTCATCGAATTCATAAGTTGCTTTCCTAACAGCCTTCGCATGTTCATTTAGATATTGCGCGGCTGACCTCGAACGATGACGAGAATGGGAGTGTGTAGAGTCCACGATTAACGTGGCTTTCACGTCAATCAAATCATGTTCGACAGCGAGTTCGATTGTTTTTTGAATCAGTAAATCTAATAGATTGATATTTTTTAAACGTAACTTACGAAATTGAGTTAAAGAACTAGGATCAATTACAGGATCCTCGGGTGCCATATCTAAAAAGTATTTGAAAGACATATCATATTTAGAGCGTTTCACAACATCTCGATCAGATAATTTATACATCCGTTTCAACAAAAGGTATTTAAACATTCGGACAGGGCAGATTGCATTCCTTCCATTCGTTAAACAATAGTTATCCTCTAATTCCTTGTAAATAAATGAAAAATCAATTAACTCATTGATTCGGCGTAACTCATTGTCTTTTTCTATAATCAAATCATAAAGATTAGAATACGGACTTAATGGAAGGCTTTCTTGTTTTTCTAACATACAATCACCCACTATTTTTATTATGACACTAATTATAAAGTAAAATCGCCAACAAAACATTTTTGTTGGCGATTTTCAGAGACTTTTTCAGCAGCCTCTTTTTATCCCCCTCTGCCACAGCCCTTTTCTATCTTATACCCCAATGCTTGAGAACGTGTGACTGCCCATCACACAAAGCGCTCCCACCTACTATTGTTTTTCTACAAACTTCTGGATATCCTCATCTAAATAAACCCAGCCTTTCCAACCAATATGAATCGTGTCACGCATAAAATACGGATCATATTCATGGTCGGAATAATCGGCGTAAGAAAAGCCGCTATCACGAATCTGTTTCTTTATCCGCGTGTAATAGTCTTGCCGTCCCTTTTCCGGGAAGCCTGTATAGTCATAATACGCCCCGTTTACAGGGATAATGACAAATAGCGGTTCAGCACCTGCTTCCTTCAGAATATCCAACATCAGTTGGAAATCATCGTACTCTAATGATTCGGCATAGGAATGGGTTTTATTCTTTCCTTCCATTCCCTTGATATAGTCCTTCTTACGCTTATACACGCTGTCTTCAATGTAAAATTGGGAATGCTGTGTCCGCTTCTCGCCATAAGCATCCGCTTGTGCCCGCAGCTCCTCCCATGTCTTGCCCTTCACTTCATCTGACTGATGACGATTCGTTGGTTTATCTTTCATAATGGTGAAATATAGATCCTTTTTCTTCAGTATGGATATATATGCCTCTGCAGGCACGGACAAGATATTAAACATAACCTTATTGTCATTCAAATACGCATCATAAAGCCGATAAAGTATGGTGTCGTTCTTGACCGCCTCATACGTCATCAGGCGTTGCATCAGCTTTCGCTTCACCTCTTCGTCCACTTCCTCATTGTAAGGAAGCTGGTACGCCTGGAGTGAGGAATAGTTTGGTGCAAAATGCTGTTCGTCTGTACCATGCTTTACAAACCATTGTGGCGATACGATAATGACCATCTTCTTGTTCTTCAATTGATCGGCATGTGTTGCAAAGTTTAAATCATGAATAATCGAGGTCATTCCGCCTTTTCCTACCAAGTAGGGTGTAAAGGCAGCATCATTCGTTTCGAAATAATTCGATGGATGGAATGGATCCCAGCGCGAAAACTCAGAGGAACCATAGATTGGAACATATGTATCGCTCTTCAGCATTTCACTTTGCAAATAGGTTCCCTGGAACATATTCGGCTCCAAGCTGATAGCCGATTCCGCCAAACGGTCTGCTGGAACTAACTTAGCCAGCCATGATACAGGTACGAATACGACCCCGGCAAACAGGACCAATGCCAGAATGATCGGTCCAAACAAATACTTCTTCTTCATTATCTCAGCTCATTCAGACGATCAACGATAGCATTTGGTGTATTCCATGTCTCTCGGTCGAACTCTGTAATTGGTACATTAATAGCAAGCTGCTCCTCAAATTGAACAAGTAATTCCACGGTCGCGAATGAATCAATCAATCCCGCTTCAAATATATCCAAATCATGCTCTTCTTTCACCACATCATCTTCACAAACTTCTGCAATAACTTGTAATACTTTCTCTTTAAAATCCATATTTATATTCCCCTTTTATTGAAATGGTCTGCCGGAAAACAGATAGAAACCGAAGCACACGACATGGAAAGTGATGATGATAGACACCACTGTCATGGCCCTTCCTGTTGGCCAGCGTTTATGTTTTTTGTTCCAGGACTCGAAGAAATTAAATCCAGCCATCATCAAGGCATGATATGCCCCGTACATGATGTACTGAATCGCTAATCCATGCCATACCCCCATCAGCAGGAACAGCAGAACATAACCTAAATTCGATACGAGCATTTTGTTCTGTATCCATTTTTTCTTCCTCATCAAGAGGACGAAGCGCATGAATACATAATCACGGAACCAGAACGATAGTGACATATGCCACCTGTTCCAGAAATCCTTAATGTTGCGGCTGATGAATGGCATATTAAAGTTCTCCGGTGACCGGATTCCCATGATATAACTGACTCCGACCGCAAACGCTGTATAGCCAGCAAAGTCGAAGAATAGGTACAAGCTATAGCTGTACATGTACAATAAATGATTCGTAAACTGGCTAGTCGCTATACTATCTAGATTCATAATGAAGTACGTATTGATACTATAGCCAATGATAAATTTATACAAAAAGCCAAGGAAGATTTTATTGATCCCTTTATAAAGCAGCTCCTTGTACTCTTCCGGTGTCCAGCGCTTTTCTTCATCCTTTTGGAAGCGCCGGAAGCGATCAATCGGACCTGATGAAATCGTTGGGTAAAACAGCATAAAATTAACAAGCTGAAAGACCGAGAGCTGCTCCTTAATCAATCCATCCCTTGTTTCAATAATGATTTGGACTGCCCGGAATGTCAGATAAGAGATACCGAGAAAGCTTGCCCAGTTGTCCACTGCCAAAATCGGCAACAGCTTGGATAAAATCAAAGGTAGAATCGACAAAAAGCTAATAATATAGAATACGAGACTGCTATTCTTTGCCTGCCGATACGAAATATATCCCTTGACCAGAACAACCTGAAGGATAGTGAAGACAACTAACGAGAAGAAGCCTTCATCCCCTCCGGAAAATATAATTGCCAATACAACAATGGTGACGAACACATTGTAATAACGCAGGCGCTTGCCCATTATGCCGAGAATCATCGTCGGCAGTAGCAAGATACCTAGAATAATAAAGAAAAGGAAAGAGCTATATGGAATCATGCGAATACCTCTTCCTTCATTTTCTTACGGTCTACTTTTCCATTTATCGTCATTGGAATAGCAGTATGATACGTGAACTTACGCGGGATCATATAGGCTGGTAAGCGTAAAGCAAGATCCTTTCGAATTGCAGCTGTCAGCTGGTATTCCTTCTCAAAGCTATGCTCTGCTGGTACGACCGCCGCAATCAAGTATTCAATTTCCTCGTTTGGTGCGTACGGGATAATAATGGCTGCCTTAATATATTCAGACTGATTAAGGTGGAACTCAATCTCCTCTAGCTCCATCCGGTAGCCATGCAGCTTGATTTGATAATCCAGTCTGCCTTGGCAATACACCAGCCCGTCCTGCATATAGCCGGCATCTCCAGTACGATAAGCGTTCATTCCATTTATCACGCTGAATGCCTTTTCTGTTAGTAGCGGTTCACCGAGATAGCCTTTTGACACACTTGGCCCGATAAGGATAAGCTCCCCTTTTTCACCTTCAGGTAGCGGATTACCCGATTCATCCACTACGAGGATACGCATATCCGATTTTGGATAGCCTACCGGCAGTGCCTTCTCTTGCGCAAGCAACGCTTCCGTAATTTCAATCGATGTCACCGCAACGGTTGCTTCTGTTGGCCCATACGTATTAAAAATTCTCGCCCCGGGAAAACGTTCCTTCAGCTCTCTAGCCACCGCTAGCGGTAGTACCTCCCCACAGAAAAGGAATACCTCAAGCTCTGGCAGCATCGTTTGATGAAAGTCCGGATTTGGAAAACACATCTGCACGAAGGATGGTGTCGACGTCCATATTTGCAAGCCCGAACGACTCAAGTTCTCAAACATTAGCTTTGGCTTATTCATGACTTCTTTCTCCAATGCATGAATGGAACCTCCACTCTGAAGCGCTGGATAAAGGTCCATCACAGATAAATCGAATGAAAACGGCGCTTGATTCAAGAACACCTTTCCTTGACCTAACGGAAAGTCACCGACCATCCAATCAGTAAAAGATTGCAGGTTGGATGACGTTATTTGAACACCTTTTGGATTTCCCGTACTGCCGGATGTATAAATGATATAAAAGACCTCATCAGGCTTCACCCAGTAGTCATCACCAATCCGCTCTTCTTGCTCCAGCTGTAGTGTCTGTACATCTAAAACTGTGACATCCTCAAAATCTAGCATACTACCGGTTGTATTCAGAACCAATTCCGCACCAGATTTTTCTACGATAAGACGCACTCGTTCGATTGGAATCGATGTATCCACCGGTATGTAAGGGTGTCCAGCCTGTACACATCCAAGGAACGATACCGGCATATCAATGCCCATATGACCATAGACAACAATTGGTGTCTGTCTTTTGAGCTGCTTAGCGTGTATGAGGCTTGCTAGTCGCCTCGATTTGTCCCAAAGCAATGCATAGGTCAATACCTGGTCCCCTGTTCGAAATGCTATCTGTTCTGGGTTTATTTCTGCATGCTGTGCAATACTAGTTAAAAGTTTCATTTTATTATCTTCTCCATTTAGAAATCATTGTAAATATAGTTACCTGTATTGGCTGTATGGAAGCCGTACATCAAGAACAAGGTAATAAGGATTCCAAGATAAAAACAAGTATGTAAAACAAAACGAACGCCATGGCGCGTATACAATTGTTTGAGCCTATTCATCTTCTCTCTTCCTTTATTCAAATTTATAGCCGGTCCCAATTACCGTTCGGATATGATGGGATTCGCAGCCTAATTTAGCTCTAAGTTTTTTAATATGTGTATCCACCACTCGAATATCACCATCGAAGTCCAAGCCCCATACGTGATTCAAAATGGTTTCGCGTGAAAGGACTTGATTCTTATGCTGAAGCAGGAACACCAATAATTCATATTCCTTTGGTGTCAATTCGACTTGTTGGCCCGCAATCTGAAGCTGATGGGCCTTCGTGTTAACCATTGCCTCACCGAAGCTCATCATATGTCCTGTGGGCAGGTAATGCTCGGTAACCCGTTTCATTAAAGAATTAGCACGCGCTACTAACACTCTTGGACTAAAGGGCTTTGTAACATACTCATCGGCTCCGAGTTCAAAGCCACGAACTTTATCATCATCACTGGATTTTGCTGTCAATAGAATAATTGGTACACCCGAATTCATACGAACCTGCTTTGTAACAGCAAACCCATCCATTTGTGGCATCATGATATCAAGAATGACTAGATCCGGATAAATGGCATTAAACCAGTCAATAGCACTACTGCCATTATCCGTCTCATATACTTCCCAACCATCCATTTTAAAATAATCAGCTACCACTTCTCGGATTCTCACTTCATCCTCGACAAGCAACACTTTCTTCCCCATCGTGAATCTTCCTTCCAATCTAGCAATATAGTAACAAGGCGATATGTCTTTTATGTGTCCTCATAAGTAATTAGTCCTATTATTGAAAACGAACATAGAAACGCACACCGTCAGGCATGTTTTCCACCCCATATTGAAATTCATGCAAATCTAGAATTTGCCGAACAATGGCCAGCCCTAATCCTGTACCACCCGTCATCCGGCTACGAGAGGATTCGGTCCGATAGAAGCGTCTCCAGATTTTATCCAGCTGTTCTTCTGGGATTTGCGTGCCCTTGTTTTCAATTTTGAACACCGTGTCACCATTTTCCGCATCCAACTCGATTCGAATGACAATGACAGAATCAGGCTCACTGTGCCGAACCGCATTCATGAGAAGATTTTGCATGACTCGCTCCAGCCACTCATAATCCGCCAAAATATGCTGTTCATTCTTCGGCATGATTTCAATTGTCACCTTTTTCTCTTTCGCAATACAGAATAGTTTATCGGCTAAATCCTCAATCATTTCACTGAGTAGAAAAGATGTTTTTCTTAGCTTAATTACACCATTTTCCAACTTAGCTAAATCCAGCATATCCTGAATCAACACTTCCATCTTTGCGGACTCTTCTATAATCACTTCTACATAGTGGTCCTGCTTATCCGGACTAACATCATCCTGTAGTCCTTCAGCAAAGCTTTTGACAATGCTAAGCGGGGTCTTCAGTTCATGTGATGCATGCTCAAAAAACTCACGCTGTTCCTTTTCCATCTGCACACGTTTTTCCATATCCTGCTTCAGCTTGTCATTGGCTTGTTTCAAATCATTTAGTGCCACATCCAGATTTTTCGCCATCACAAGCATATTGTTTGAAAGGCTTCCTAGCTCATCCTTCTGCTTAATCGGGTTCACCTTCGAGAAGTCTAGATGCACCATTTTTTCTGCCATTTCATTTAGCTTAATTAGTGGTCGACTAACAAGACGGGAGAAGAATAACGACAGCAAAAGGATCAGAATGAAGCCGGCTATCCCGATATAGACATAAAATAGCTGAAGTGCTTCATTGGTTTCTTTGATTTCTTGAAGCGATGTGACAGAGAACATGAATTGCATTTCGCCATCTTTCTTAAAGGGCTCAATTAGTACTAAATTATGTTTTCCACTCCATGGCTCTACCCAATCTAGCTGCAGACTTTCCCCTTTGGAAAGCTTCTTTAACTGCTCGTCCTTTAGTGGGAACCATTCGAGTAGCGCATCATAGAGAATCCCTAATCCTCTTTCAATCATCCCAGCCTTAGGCAGCGAAATGCTTTTTACTTTTCCTTCGACTATCACATCGTTCTCGAACGGACTTTCCCCCACACTTGCCCCATTCTTCGTAATAACAGTTGGATAAATAACTAACGGAACCTCCGCATCTGCTTCCCCGTGCACCATCAATGTATCTCCCTCTGTAATACGTAATTCTCGAATCTGTTTCCCGTAATTGGTGACGAGTAAGGAAAGCGATACCTCTACAACGTAGCCATCTCTCGTTTCCAGCATGATGTTAAACGGATCCTGTACCAACTGGTAACCTTCTGCATCCACAATCGTCAATGGACTTTTGGTCTCCTTCATATAAGACAGCGTATGTTTTGTCAGTTCCTCCTCGCTCCAAGAATTTTTCTCATACGCTGCTGCTAATTGATGTATGTGTTCCCTTGCTTCTTTTGTTTTATGATGCTGATAGAAACGATCAAAGAATAATAGCTGAAATATCAAAATCATGGCGTAAAATATCAAAAAGAATAAAGCTGTTACAGCGAATAATTTAACGGTGATACCGCGTTTTCTCATGTTATACTCCTCTATTTCATACGTCAGTTTAATAATAATGTAAGCTATTGATATGTATTTTGTGTGTCCACATACACCTTCATATCGTAACCATTTTTTTCAAATTTTGGAACCTTTTTTTACTTAGGCTAGATTACTAGGAGAGGAGAGTAGTAGAGGATAAATATTACTTTCAGGGCAGGAACCGTAATGGTAAAGGGATTCATATTAATCGCGGGTTTACGAATACGAAGTAGGGTTTAGAAGGTAAGAAAAAGGCTGTGATAGTGGGGTATGATACTCCCTCTGCCACAGCCTAGTACACCCTCTATTCACTTCCCCATCGACAAATAAAAATCCCTTGTCTCCTTGTTCAGCTTTTCTACGGCATATCTCAATGTAACTCTAGGCATAGTAGGTGCGTATTCGTTCAGAAAACGTTTTAGCATTGTTTCATCCTGCTTACCAGCTTCTCGAATCCAACTGCCTACAGCCTTTTGGATAAGCTCTTCAGGGTCATGGATCAGTATTTCTGCGATACGAAAGGTATGATTAATTTCTCCCTTTTTAATAAATGCATGTGTACTAACAATTGCAGTTCTGCGCTCCCACATATTGCTTGAACGGGCTAGCGTATAGAGAATGTCCTTTGGTTTATCCAATAAAAACGTACCAATTACAGAAGGTGCCGATCGGTCTACAAAATCCCAATTGTTAATGCGGTCATGCCTGCGTAGATACAGGTCAAACAGGGACTTTCTTTCCTCCTCAGAAATTTTCCTTTTCTTCGCTTGATAATCCATGATACTAGCCGCCCCCATCCTTACTTCATAATAAGGGCTTTCTAGTACCTTCTCAATCTCAGATAAGGACATATCCATGAACTGTTTCGCAATCTGAAAAACGGTGCGCATCTGAAGTCCCAGACATAATGTATCTGGGTCAGAGCTTTTAAAGAAACGTTTCATTTTCTCAACATCCTGCTCATTCCGATGCTTTTCCAATTCCTTGATAAAGTCTTGTGCCTTATTGTCATGCAATGGTTGTCACTCCTTTCTTTCATGTAATAGTGTTCTTTAAATTATTGAATTTTTTTATCTTCTAGTCTATTATAAAGCAATTCATACCTTTTAATGTAATCAGCCCGATTAAAGTTCTCCATCCCGAGCCAAAGAAATAGCTTAGAGCAAATTTGAACAATAGCTGTTACAATAGGCTAGAACAACCTTCATTTATATGTATTTTAGGTATAGGGCGCCTGACCTCATCTATTTTATTCAAATCGCACATTATTGGAATACTGCTTAATCCTCTTCCAATTTAAGATTTGAATATGATCACCATCTCTATGAATACTTCCCTCCTCACTCCATTGTTTTAAGATTCGATTAAGATGTCTCTTCGTTGTACCAATTAATGAGGCTACCTCATCTAATTTACTTGACGTTATATAGTCACTATTGGATTCAGGAGACGCGATCGTACAATAATATGCTGCTAATCTAACTGACACAGGTGATAATGCATTTACTCTTGAGGAAGTCGTACAAGTCTTCAATTTATATGCCAACTCTTTTAACAGTATTTGTGTAAATGCCATATCGTGTTTTAAATATTTCTCATAGACGGCTAGAGGTACATAGATAAATTCACATCTCTCAGCAGCAATACAATTCGATTGAATGGCACATTGCTCCAAGATTTCAATATCCCCTAATATGCCAGACCTTTTACTATATCGTAATAACAATTCCTTACCCGTTATCTCAAGACTAGATACATAGTATTTTCCTTCCATCAAAAAGTACAACCCATCAATTTCGTCACCTGTTCTTAAAATATAATCATTCGTTTGATAGGTGAGATTTTGGATTTGAGTTAATAATTCATTCGGAAATTCATAAGCATAGAGTTGTTTGAATTTTTTTACATCCACAGTTGAGGACACCTGTCCTTTCGGCAATATACTACTACTCATTATACTCGTTTATGGAGGCGATTTAAAAATGGACTTTGTATTCGATATTGACGGAACAATTTGCTTTGATGGAAAGACAATAGATTCATCTATTATAGAAGCTTTGGATGAACTAACGAAGTGTGGACACGACATAATTTTTGCTTCTGCTAGACCTATCCGTGACTTAGTACCTGTTCTCCCAGCCCAGCTTCAAAAAGGAAAATTAGTTGGCGGAAATGGTTGTTATATCTCAGAGGATGGGAAGATTACAACCAATTACTTTCATCCGGATGTAATAGAGCCATTACATAACCTTATTCAAACCTATCAATTAACATATTTAGCAGATGGAGAGTGGGATTATTCCTATACCGGTAGTCAGAACCACCCTATCTATCATAATATTAACCAATCATCTGCAAGGAATCGATTATTCACAGATTTAGAGAAGATTTGTAAACTCGTTTTATTTAACCCTACCAAAACGGTACTGGATGAGCTAACCCAATTACCTGTTAGTATTACTGCTTATAAAAAGGAAAACGCTATTGATATAAGCCCCTTAGGTGTTAATAAAGTTCACGGACTAAATAGATTACATGTTACAGACTTCATCTCCTTTGGGAACGACAGCAATGATCAATGCTTGTTTGAAAACGCCAAATACAGTGTATGTGTTGGTGATCATCATGTACAAGCGTATGCTTCCATGACGATCACGAAGGAACAAGTTGCAAACACTATTATTAAATTAGGGATTTCATTTTAGATATAGATGAGTGTGGTATTGACCCAGATATTTATATATACATAGATGATTGTTTATTTTCTGGTTCAACGGTCAAGTGGGATATAGAAGGTTGGAAAGAAAATTTTAAATAAAGTTCTAAGTTAAACTTTATTTTTCTAGGGATACATCTAAGAAACTTTAATTATATTAAAAGTGAGATATAAATGCTTTAAGCGAAAAGAACATTGAGGTTGAATTTTGGAGGATAAAAGATATAAAGGATGATTTTAATTATGGTAAACCAACCAAATATGAATGTCTTTGGGTTCCTGATGAAGACTTCAATGATACTACTAATGATTATTTGAAAAAATTAGATGCCAGCAGAAGTGAAAAACAAAGAGAGCATATTCCTTTATTAAGATCAAAAATCTACCATCTAACGGAAACCCTATTTACATCAAAAACAAATAGGGCTATTGTATAAAAAGCATTTTTGAAAAAGGGGTATATACTTAAATATTATCCTGCACTTCAAACGAAAAAAATATATCCTATGGGTTTTGATAATAATAAGACTACGGGTTTTGGATCAGTTTTTATTACGTATAGAAATATTGCAAATAATTGTCCTCTAGTTCTTTGGTGGGGAGATACCAGTATGTCAGACTCACATCCATTTAGTAAATGGCATCCTTTGTTTCCAAGGACAATAAATAAGAAAGAATGTTACTTGATTGGTAATAAAAATAGTTGAAATACTAAAAATCTGTTACAAAAACAACAACAAGAATGTATGTTCTTGCTGTTGTTTTTAAATAAAAAAATGAATCACAGGAGAAGTTCTTATGAAAGAAAGGTTACACTCTTATCGAAATTCTATAGTTATAGGTTAACCTTGAAGGCTTAGTGAAATTCGTATATTCACCTAATCCCCCACCGTATTCTTCTTAAATATCAAGTTACTATCGTACAAATATTCAGCATTAAATAAACATAACACTGACCAAATTATATAGTTCCTTGTTCGTAGAAAGGGTATTTTCATCAATCAACATTAACGTATAAAGTCATTTATATAACAATAGGATTAATATAACATAGCCTACTATCAGGATTTACAGTAAACTTGCCCTATAAACCAATTAGCTAAGGGCCTATTGTTGCTTATTAGTATATTTTAACTCATGCTCAAACATTGCTAGAAAAATAACGGCTAAAATAAAAAAGATAATACTTAAAATTATCAATGAATGTCCAACTTCTGAATGTCCCCCAATAGTTTCAACTAATTCTGAAATATTTGTAACAATCACATTTGCACTATAAAATACTGCAGAAATCATCAAAAAAGTTAGTCCAGACAATAATTTTTTCATTCTTTTCCTCCAGGCAACTAAATTACTTTTATCACTAATATACTATAAATGAATAGTTAATCGAAAGGATAAAGGAAATAGAGCGCAAATTTATTACACTCTATTCTAAAAAGAGGAGTACCTTTTCTCATAATCTTATAATGGTAGTGATGCATGAGTATTTTTTTGTATACTAAAGCTAGTACTTGATACACCACTAAAAGATATATACTATTAAAGATTTTTGAGGTATAAAAAAGAAACCTCAAAAGCATTGATTTAGTAGCGCTTTAAGGTTTCTTTTCATTCTAACTAGTTAGGATATGGGTTCACGTAAAGCATCTAATGCTTAGATACTTTACGTTTTTGCATCTCAATTTACCGGTATCATCTCTCCACGACTGAAGTCATAAACAGAACCGTCCTTTGCATCTACACGTAATATACTTGTTGAAGAATTGCTTTCATCTACATGTGTATCAACGTAAATCCCATAATAACTTTCTTCTCCCCATTCTATTAGATTAGGTTCTAAATCAAATGTGGTTGTTGACGGCCAGTCATTAAGATTTTTAATGATGGTTAATGCTTCGTCAGCCGTTAGATTTACTTTGGTAGACTGTTCTTTTTGTTCCTGTGCTTTTTTAGCAGCAGCCTGCTCCGCTTTTTCCTTTTCTTCCTTCTCCTTAGCAATAACAGCCGCTTCAATATCATGCTGTAATTCTTCCATTTCCTTTTTCACAGGTTGAAAGAGTGGATGACTTAAATCCTTATTTAATACATCTTCTATTATTTTATTGGCATCTTCATATTCCTCTTCTTCAAATTGGTACATCGCTGATTCATACTCTTCCGTGATTTCAGCTAGTGTTGTCTGTAAAATTTCTATTGAAGAGACTAATTCTTCCGCCTTTTTTATTAATGCTTCTGATCCTTCTGTTTCTTTCGTAACCTTCTCTGCTTTTTCTGCAGCAGCTTCTAGTTCAGCTTCTTCCATATCTTCTAAGGCTTCCTGATAATATCTTGTCTGTGCTAATAAAGCAGTTGCTTTTACATCTTCCTTCTTTTCCTCTAGCGCTAGTTCAAATGCACTTTCAGCCTTTTGATACTCTTCGCTTCCAATGTGATCGAGGCCTTTTTGAATTGCATTATTGTAAGTCTCCTCATTACACCCCATTAACATAATTACTAAAAACAAACTACTAAATAGAACTTTCTTCACGCTTACTCTCTCCTTCTGTATTACCTTCATGACAGGACTACTATACCATGAACTGCGCAACATGTGATACATAAGTCCCGAACAATAGAGTGCTTTAGCAAAAAACACTATACCTAGTAAGGCATATTGTTCTAGTAGGCTGTTACCAAATAGTTCTTTCGTAGGACAAACTGGAACGATATGCTATAATTCAATAGTTTCCATTAGGTCCAGCAACTTTACTGCCACCAGTGAAATTACTTGCCCTATAGCGATTCCCTATCCGCAGTATTAAAATAATCTTAAGATCTTGTGGAAATATAGATATTGATAATGAACCCTCTTACGTTATTTCCCTTTTAACAAGGAATACTTCCGATAATTTTTATAGTAGCTGATACCAAGAGCAACAGCCATAAAGGCAGGAAGCAGCTTCAAAAGGACGAATGGCGTTTCAATTACCAGTGCCTTCCAAAATAATGCACCATTCATACTCCAAAGACCTTCGTGATATAAATTTGAGTCATTGTATAGCGAAAAAGAGAAAAACAAACACAGCATCCCCAATATTAAGGAATAATTCATTAATCGTTTATAATAACTGCCCTTTGATTGGCGGTCCGAGAAGATTTCATTTTGACCATCATCTTCTTTTTGCCAATACCGTATGCCACCAAGCCAGGAACCTGTTATATAGTTCCAACCAAAGTCTTCATATATCGCCTTGTATTCCTCGAGCTTCTTCTTTGGCAAATAATCTTGAACATCAAGTCGCATCACATATCTTTTGTCGGTTTTTTTGAACGTGTATATTCCCGATCTACTGATATTGGTACAGCGATAGCCTTTTTCTAATTGTTCGTTCAGCCATTTCTCTTCTTTTTCAATATTAAAGAATACTTTAAACCTCTTCATTTGATTCACTTCCCTCATACAAAGATAAAATATGGAGTAGCCTTTCTCGTTCCATTTCCAAAATGGAGATCCCTTCTGGAGTTATTTGATAAATTTTTCTCCGACCTGAATTTCCAACCGCTTCAATCCAACCATGTTTATGCAGGTTTTCAATCGCACCGTATAACGTACCCGCCGCTAAAATAACCGTACCATTACTTATCTTCTCTATCTTTTGCATTACGGCATAGCCGTGGAGCGGCTCACGAAGAGCTAATAAAATATAATGCATGGTTTCAGACAACGGCAATAAACTATGTTTCATACTTTTCACCTTCTATTCAGTTCAACTATATAGTTGGACTTTATAACATTATAATACAGTTCAACTGAATAGTAAACCACTTTTTTAAATTAATTGAGGAAGTAGAATGGAAGAAGTACATAATAAAAAGCCCAACACGTAGGCTTTTAAAGGGAAAAACTTAGAGTATTTAGTAACGTATCAATTTTTGCTTCAGAGGTGAAAAAATGAGTCTTATTTTCATCATCAAATATGAGTAAATATGGCTCTTCATCTTCTGGAATAATAATGATCACTTCATCAATCAGAGCATACACCCATTGATTTTCTAATTGAATAGACGGCTTTAATGGGATTCTTATCATGTAACCTTTGTCTGGAATAGGTTTCAGTTTTCTTACAATATCATCAATTTCTTCAATAATCTTCTCAACTTCTAATTGTATCTTACGGTTTGGTTTAGTTGTTTTTATTATCTCGTTCTTTTCAATATCAAACAGTTCTATATTCGTGATGCTTTGTGCATTTACTATAAATAGATTAAATGAGAAAAACATAGGAATTAACGAAAGCAATAGTTTACGAACCACATGTATCACCTCAATGGTAGTATCACCGAAGACTGTTTTTTCATGTTTAATCTTTTTGTGCTGAAGGATGCAAGAATGAAACAAAGGTGATTAAAAAGGTAACCTTTTTTGATTGGTCGAAAAATGACAATAATATTGAATATTATGCTAGCATTGAGTTAGAAGGCGTTAACAAAGAATTAAATCTATAAGGAGGCTAAAGAATGAATAAATATAATCAAAATATCATTACCATCATTTTTATTGCGATTAGCTTCTTAATGTTGTTCACATATTGGTTTAAGCTAAAATTTGGTTACGGACAACTATTTCTTATCTTAACAGGAGGGTATGGTATCTACCTAAATCTTAAATCTCAATTAATAGAGCGAAACCAGCAAAATCACTAAACTACATAGACATCAATTTTGCAGGATTTTCTTGTATGTATATAGAAGTATTATAATTATCAAGAAAATAAAAAGAAGGAGTTCTGAGAATGAAAAAGGCTATAGTAATGTTTTTCATATTCAGTTTCACATTGATTTTAGCTTCGTGTAGTAGCGATGGAGGATTGCTTTTTGAAGGAAAAGGTAAAGAATGGAAAGCCGAATTAATAGCTACCTATGACATTTGGGGTAAAGAAAACCAAAGTATAAAAGTAACTTATGTAGGTGATAAGTTGAGCGAATTTAGTGAGTTTGATATTTTCATTGAAAGTCCTGACTTCATGGGATGGGGACTAGGAGACCGTGAATTAGATGAAAACGGAGAATATTTTAGTGAGAGAGTATTTAAGTTAAACGAGAAAACCCCACCTACCACAGATATAACATTAAGAATTGAAGGAGAAGCACCGGAAACGATAAAACTTACTACTGCTTCAATACAATAGGATAGATTCTAAACTATCTATTAATCAGTTATATACGTTAGATAAGAAGGCGATCTATAAAGGTCGCTTTTTCTCATAATAGAGTTCCATTAATATATTCGGAGTATTATGTTAGTGCTGAGATAGAATTATTAAGCTAACGGGTTTTCTTACAGTTTGATTCCTCCTCCCGCGCTATTAACGTCCATCCAGACTTAGGGTAAGTTAAATGGCTTATGATATGACTAGTATCTTTCACATCGGTTCTCAGAATTTATGTGGTTGATGAGTAATATAACGATAAAATTATTTGTAACCACTATTGGTAAAGGATCTAGACCAACGTGTTTTAACAGGTAAAAAAGAAGACACTGGAGTTATATCCAATGCCCTTAAATTGTTATCTATTTTCACTCATAATCATCCAATGTTGTCCAAAGGGATCTTTAAAATCTAAGAAAATCGCAAATCCTTCGTCTCTCACTAGCAAATTTGTCGCGCCGGCAGAAGCTAATTGTGCATGTAGCTCTTCCATCTCATGTTTTGTCTTGAAAACAAAAGGCGCATACCTATTTTGTTCAACCAAATCCCCATCTGCTCCATCTATTACCAATACAGGTCCTTTATATAGAGATAATATTACAAAATAATCCTCTTCTACAAGTGACTTAAAGTTTAGTAAACTCTTATACCATTTTACTGCCTTTTGTAATTCTGTCCTAGGCAATATCATTCGAACAGCATCAACACATTCGAGGGCAGGGATTCTTTCCTCTGCCATCTCTAATTGTTGTAAAGGACCAGGCTTCCATCCTTGTTCTAAAAAAAGAGCATTCACTTCAGCATTATTAATTGTTCGGTTATATATTCGTATGTCGTCTATCCTGCCATGGAAAAAGAAATACGGTTCGTCTGTTGATTTTCTTCCTATATAAATTGGTTCATGGTGATGAGGTGTGAATTGACCTTCTTTCTCGGCCACCAATTCCCCATTTACATATTTATAGAACCGCTGATCCTTATAAGTAATTACAACATGGTACCAATATTCTTTGATTATTTTTTTATTCATCGACAGATCTGGATCAAGTAAAAAACGATGGAACGTCATGTATTCATCCTTCGTACTCAGTTGGAAAATTCTATTCTGTTTTTGGCCATCTTGCGAAATGATCGCACTGTGCCAGCCATCAAATGAAGTTTGGGCATCGTAATAACACCATAATGATATAGAAAATTCTTTTTCAGATAGAGCGGGGGGAGCATTGATAACCACATAATCATCTTCCCCATCAAAATATAATGCTCTTCCTTCTAAACCAAATCTGTCCTTACAAAATAATGCCCCTTCTAATCGTCCATGCCTATTATTCCCGCTACTATCTTGAACATCTCCTTCGAACAAATACTCCAATACAAGGTCTTTCCGTAAATCAATATATCTCTCCGCTCGACCGAAGAACGTATCAATCGAGACTCCAAAAATATCGGAAAGCTGTGGTAAAAGTAACATGTCTGGAAAAGACTGTCCATTCTCCCATTTGCTTACTGCTTGATTACTAACACCTAACCGCTTTGCAAGTTGCTCCTGAGTTAACCCACATTTCTTTCTTAACCAACTAATATTATGACTTAGCTCAGAACTCATTTTATTCTCGTTCACCGGATCACCCCATTCCTTTTGTTGCCCCTATTATAATAAATTCAATTGCAATAATGTATAACGTAAAAGTTGACATTCTTTATGCTTTGTATCAACTTATGGTTGAATAGGGGGTTGGCGTTTCAACTACATCTAACATTCTTACTAGAGATAAGTTACTAATCTAGTATGTTTTATATACCTTTTGAAATCATTGGACTCTATTTCGGAACCTTTGTTGAACATAAATTTTTAGCACCTAACAATTAAATAAGTGTAAAAATAAATGCCTATAGAATTATAGTGTGAAAAACCTGTAAATAACCTCTATATATTTTCTCAGCAAAATTTTTTCTCGACTCCTTAATTAAAAAAGTCTTGACTTCCTGGCCTATTCAATGTAATATATAAATTGCATATGAAAGATATATATTACATTGAATTGAGTAGGGTAGGATAATGAGAAATAATGTGAAAATAACTCGAATGAGAACGTCAATGACCCAAGAGCAATTAGCAAGAAAAGTTGGTGTAACTAGACAGACGATCGGACTTATAGAGAAAGGGGAATATAATCCTAGTCTTCAACTCTGCGTTGCCATAGCAAAAGAACTAAATAAAACGTTAGATGATTTATTCTGGGAGGTAGAAAACTAATGAAATCTTGGTTATCGTTTTTATTACCAGATGATGAGTATCGGGAGAAAAGAGCTTTATATTTTTTATTTGAAGGATCTGTAATCCTCTTATTATTTTTAATCGGTATATTCATTATTAACAGGTATGTACCCTATTTTCAGATAGATTTAGAGTTTGCGCTATTTATAGCTATCTGGATCTTTTTAGGCTACGTTTTCTTAAGATATATTACTTCGGGTATGGAGTATACAGACATTTCTACGGAAAAGGCTTATAAAAAGCAATTAAAAGTAATTCTTACTAAGTCATGTGGATTTGTCATTATATTTCACCTTTTATACCTAGTTTTTATGTTTCCTAACAGTATCAGTGAATGGTATGAAATGATAGCCGTATCGATTATAGGTGGCTTAATCTTATTTTTCGTGGATTATATTTCCTTAAAGAATTCCTATAAAAAGAATAAGGAATTAGTATAAAACTTATCGTCTCTTAAGATCAATGCTGCCACTCTTTTCCTACAAAAAAATAATTGCTATAACACAAAAATAAAGTGCTAATTTCCACTTAGCACTTTATTATTAATACTATTCTACTTTACCTAGAATTCTACCCATCTCCACGAACTGTAAATGTATATCTTCTACCAGAAATTAATCAGTTTTAATACCCGATCAACCATCTTCTCACTAATCTTTCCTTGGCTAAACCGAGGAATCTGGCGGAAGGGCATGTTCATGACGAACATGACATTATTCGCTAGTAAAGGCTTGCGGATGAAAAATAGGAACTTTTTAGCGAGTAACACCACGATATAAAGAAGCTTTCCAAACCCTTTTTTGTATTTTCCTTGGGCAATCGTATCATTATAGCCAAGCTTAGCCTTCCGATCCCATAATGGGTTTGGAGGTGTCCACCCAAGTAATTGATGAAATGCTTCATCACCGATATGGTGAACATCTGCTTGATAATACGGTTTAAGCGCTTCTTTATTATAATGATGCTCCGTGTCATCACCTTGCACCTCTACAACAGCAGATAATCGTATATCATCGATCGAACTACCAACCTGTATTTCATATGAGCCTGTTTCTATCGACCAGCAATGATGAAAGGAATTATAATACGAAAATGCATGGTCATCTAATTCGATTTTCACTTCCTTTGATTCGCCTGGCTCTAAATGAACCTTGATAAAACCTTTTAGCTCTTTATTAGCCCGGAACACGCTTGCGTTAGTCGGCTTGATGTAGAGCTGTGCAACCTCTTCACCCGCTACTTCGCCAATATTACGAATCGTAAAGGTAGCAGATTGTTCACTAACCCTTAAATCGCTATAAGCAAACTCGGTATACGATAAACCATGCCCAAACGGGAACAGGACAGGTACCTTTTTCGTATCAAAATAGCGATACCCAATATAGATACTCTCTCTATGCTCACTAGTAGCCTCTAAGCCGGGATAATATGGTGCTGACGGTATATCCTCATACTTTAGGGCATATGTCTCTGCCAGCTTCCCACTTGGATTATAATCCCCAAGCAAGACATCACGAATAGCAGTAGCACCACCTTGACCACCTAGATACCCATGGACAATCGCCTGCACATCCTCTGCAAAAGGCATCTCAATTGCTGAACCGCCAGATAACACAACGACTATATGATCATGTACGTTTGCTAATTCCTTCACCAATTCTAGCTGGTTATCCCTTAGCTTCATATCAGCGCGATCAATACCTTCTGCTTCACTACCTTCATCTAGACCAAGGAACAACAACACAACCTCTGCTTCTTGGGCTAATTTTAATGCTCGTTTTTTCAGGGACTCGCTTTTTCCACCGAAACGTTTAAACCCTTGTTCATACCCGATAATGGCTAAGTCTGTTGCTTGTAAAGCATCCAATGCATTATCTAACTTAGTCGGATTAATCAAGGAGCTTCCCGCACCTTGATATCGAGGATTTTCAGCGAAATCACCAATGATCGCAACTTTTTGCTCTTTTTTTAATGGCAGCGTAGCCTTATCATTTTTTAACAGAACAATCGATTTTCTCGCCGCCTCGATTGCTTTTTGATGATGCTCCTCGTAATCAACCTTTTCCGTATCCTGCAATGCATTGGTCGTTTCAAAGATGAGCTGAAGCATTCGCTCCACCGCTTCATCTAACACTTCTTCCTGGAGTTCTCCGGTTTGAACTGCTTCTACGATCTCTTTATCGGTAATTCCTCCAGTAGATGGCATTTCGAGCTGATTTCCTGCTTTTAGACCTTCGACGCGATCATTACTTCCACCCCAATCGGTCACCGCAACTCCTTGGAAATCCCACTCTCCGTACAAAATATCCTGCATGAGGTGATGGTTTTCATTCGCGTACTCGCCATTTACTTTATTGTAGGAGGTCATGATTGTTTTGGGCTTGCCTTCCTCTACTGCATAACGAAATCCTTCCAAGTAAATCTCACGCAATGCCCGTTCATCCACTACCTCATCAATCGTCATCCTCATATGCTCTTGGCTATTGACTGCATAGTGCTTCGGGCAAGCAGCGATTCCGTGCGACTGAATTCCTTTTACCATATTTGCCGCAAGCTTCCCAGTTAAATAGGGATCTTCCGAGAAATATTCAAAGTTCCGGCCACAAAGCGGATTTCGTTTAATATTTAACCCAGGACCAAGTAATACACTCACTTGCTCACTAGCTGCTTCTTTCCCTAAATACGAACCGACTTCCTGAATTAACTCTAAGTCCCAGCTGTTGGCTAGTGTTGCTGCCGTAGGAAAACAGGTTGCCGGAATACTTTTGTTAAGGCCTAAATGATCTGCCTTTCCACCTTGCTTGCGTAACCCATGGGGCCCATCCGTCAGCATGATAGATGGAATACGAAGCCGGTCAATCTGCTTCGTATTCCAAAAATTTTCCCCGGACATTAAGGATGCTTTTTCCTCTAGTGTCATGTTTGCTATTAATTCTTTATAATTCGTCATTTAATCCACCTTATTTGTTTGTAAGATAAAGTAACTAATATTGTGGACAGCATTTCTCAGTCCAAGTAGTGTACCTGCTTCGTCCTCTTCTAAATACTGCTTCAGTTCTTTTTCAAATTTATTATCCCAACTAAAGTTGATTGGGAATGCTAGCATTAGGTCATTACCCGCATGAATGGCTTGGTGTGGATCGAAGTGATTCCCTTGTGGTCCTATACCTGCATCGGTAATCACAAAGCCTTCAAAACCCCATTCCTCTCGTAGTAAGTCAGTTAGTAATGCACGATTACCACCTGCCCATGTCGTGCCAATTCGGTTAAATGCCGACATAGCACCATATGGATTTCCTTCCTTCACTGCAATTTCAAATGGCTTAAAGTATATTTCCCGTAATGCTTGCTCTGTTGCCCAAACATACAAACCATTCGCCGCTCGGTTCGTTTCTTGATCGTTTCCTGCAAAATGCTTAAATACCGCAACAGTACCAGTGCTTTGTAGCCCTCTCGTATAAGCAGCAGAAAGCTTACCAGAAATATAAGGATCCTCTGAATAATATTCAAAGTTTCTTCCACCTAATGGGGAACGGTGCATATTCATCGATGGTGCATACACGGCATCTACATCATACGCGACTGCTTCTTGCCCCATCGCAACACCCATCTGTTCAATCAGCTCATCATTCCATGTACTTGCCATGTTGACCCCAACAGGGAAGGCAACAGATGACCAGCTTTCAAAGAATGAACGAATACTTGCTGGCCCATCATACATCGTTGTAGCCGGTACTCCCAATCGTTTTACTGGCTCTGTCCAGTACCCACCATCACCAACTAGTTTTACCATTTCCTTTGCTGTAAACTGATCTAAAAACTTCTCCCAAAGTGGATCATGATAATCCAAGCCCTTTAGATCAGCAAGCTCCACCCCATTGTCCGCACCAGTTGTAGGTGCTTCTTCCGTAGACGGCTCCACTTTGTACTCAGCAGTATCTACCACCACTTCCGGAATGAGGTACTCCTCTTCTGTAGGTGCTTTCGGGAAGGTATCCTCTGGGTTCGATCTAGATAAGTAAACTAAATCGCCCGCTGCATCCTCAAATAAATTACGAATTTCCGTACCGGTCGCCTGATCTTCTTTGATAACAACCGTCTCACCCACATTATACGCGAACTCCTCGACGATATCACGGATATGACGAGCTACTTTAATTTGATAATCGCCCGCTTCTAACACCCATGCCTCTTCCATTTCCTGATCATAAGAAGCCATATCGCTCGTTGCAAAGGTTACCGTTACGACCTCCGATTCACCCGGTGCTAGCTCACTCGTTTTCGCATAGCCACCAAGCTCAATGCTAGCCTTTTCTATTCCACCTTCTGTAAATGGTGCCGAGAAGTACACTTGTACAACGTCCTTCGCTGCAAAATCTCCCGTATTCGTTACTTCCACGTCTACCGAAATCTCTTCATCGTTAAACGCTGTTTCCACCACTTCCCAATCAAAATCGGTATAGGATAGACCATAACCAAATGGGAATTGAACGGTTTCCCTGTATTCTGCATCATCTAAAAATGTCTCATAATAACGATATCCAACATAAATACCTTCTAGATTATTAGTGAAATAACGTCCTGTACCTTCACCGTTTTCATCAACATATTCGAAATTCCCTGTATTGATGACAGCTGGATTGCTTTCTACGTCATATGCATACGTATCTACGAGCTTACCAGATGGCGTTACATCACCAATTAACGCCTTCGCAATCGCATGTGTTCCGTATTTCCCAGGTGCACCAACCCACATAACACTATCAATATTTTCATATTCCTCAATAAAGCCTAATTCAAAAGCATTAACCGTATTTACTAACAAAATAATATGGTCAAAGTTTGCATCCAAAATATCTAATGTATCTCGTTCCTCCTGCTTTAAGCGCACATCCTCTACTTTCAGATCAATTGCCTCCGAACCAGTTCGCGAAATAACATACAATGCCGTATCGGAATAATCTACCGCTTCTTTTATAACATCCTCAGAAAGCTCACTTGCTGGCATTTCCTTTGTAAATTGTGGGATAAACCCAATTACATTTGGAAATAGCTTCTGCATTAATGATTTTCCAGGCTTTTCAAATGGCTCTGTACTTGCATTTCCGTCATAAATGAAATTACTGTAAAGGTTATATAGTGTTGTATTGTATTCAATATTTTGTTGATCAAATGCTAAATAAAGGTCATCAACCTCGGAACTATCAATCGCTCCTGCTCCACCTCCGCCAAATACCGGCTTCGTTGCTCCCGCTCCAAACACATTTATTTTCGTATCTTGAAGTGGTAAAAAATCGCTTTCATTTTTCAATAAAACGATACTTTCTGCCATCACCTGCTCTGCAACCGCTTTAGAAAATTCCGCAGCTTCTGCCTGTTCCGCCGTCATTGGAGCAGTTCTCTTCATATAAAAATTCGTATACGATCCAACTAATAAAAGAATAATTGCTGCCCATGTAGCCAATACATAAGGCCGTCTTCTTATCTTCTTATATTTCTTATATCCCTTTTTCTTCGCCTTTTTTTCCTTCTTGTCTTCCGTCGCGTTAATATTCTCTTTCCAGGACTCAATTTTTTGCTTTATTTCTTGCTTTTTAAGAGCTTTTTCCTCTTTCGGAAGCTTCCTCATTTCTTTCTTTTCCAATGTTACTTGCTTCGATCTTTCCTTGGCTTCTTCTTTGTAACCCTTCTTTAATTGTCGGTATTCCGATTTAGCCATTTCTCTTTTCCCCCTATTACCTATATGTCTGTTTGAATCAAATACATGAAAGCGATAACATAAAATGTCACAATACGTTTACTATACATGGCAGAAGGATAAACATCATTCCAATAAAAGAGAAATCGCATTCCAATTATTGACTCTTAATCAAAACAACACACTATTCCATTCCCATTTTCATCGTATTGTTATTACGATTTTTGACATCACAACGAAAGGAGCCACCCGCATAGTTGCAGATGGCTCCATCTTAAAAAGATATAATTAGTACCGCCTCTTCAATTCAATCAACTGGATTTCGTGAGGTTGTAAACTCGTTGTCAGTGTATAACCCTCCCTAATGGCTATATCCTCCACATGAATTCCAGGGTCTGCTCGTCCCTTTAGATAGCTGAGCGCTTCACGATCCAGGGTATTTGGTGCTCCCATTTCAACCCACGCATCATATGCAGAGCCTTTTTCACGATTCACATACTGCTTTTTCACCGTATATTTGCCCTTAATTCCTTTTAGTAAAATGGTATACTGCCGATCGCCTTCCTCTTCAAACACGGTATAACGATTATGCTCCGACAACTGGGAATAGTCAAAGGTACGATACAAACGATTAGGATGTACGTAGTGAAAAATAAGAATTTGGTAATCCTCGCCTCGTTTGGTCACAATCATATCCTCTCGCTTTAAAATTAATTCCTCTCCCAGCTTACTTAAGAAGGAAAATCCATGGTAACCTGCCTTTTTAATTCCGTTATATGTCATCAAGCCAAACCCACCATGAAAAAGTGACATCTCCCGGCTAAACTCCTCAAATAAATCGGTAAACGTCCAGTAGCCCATCCCTTTTACCTTCTCAAAGTTTTCAATAGAAGTCTTCACGATAAGGGGTGCCATATAACACGTATCATGGAGTAAATCTTTACTATCACTATTACTATTCCATTCTGTTAACCATATCTCATCAGTAGTTAATAATTCAATACCCTTTTGAATTACGCTATCGATACTTTTAGTCAGATTATGTTCATCACCCAGCATAATGCTAGAAAATTGAGTCACATTTTCAGCGGAGATACTAGCTTTCTTGTCCGTATGCTTTATTTCTTCAGCCGGTTTTCTAGTAAAATTGTATACATGGGCAGAAAAGAAGTCTAACCCGATTCCTTCTTTCTCCGCCAGTTGATTAAATGCTTTCAACCATTCCTCGTAACGGCTAAAATTAACACTACTAAAACCGCCTACCTTTAGTTCCGGATCGATCGCTTTGATTGTTTTATATGTCTCCGCATATAACGTGAAGAATTCCTCTCTTGTTCCCCTCCAGAAATATTCAACCTCTGGCTCATTCCAAAATTCGAAATACCATGTCCTTACTTCATCAAGCCCGTAACGATTGATGACATGTCTAATAAAAGCATCGATTAGCTCCTTCCAACGAAGCATCTGCTTTGGCGGGGAAACATGGGCATCCCATAAGAAAATAGTCTCCGTAGTCGTGGCTAACTGCTTCGGCATAAACCCAATCTCTAAAAACGGCTTCACGTTCTCTTCTAGAAGATTATCGAGAACCCCATCGATATTATGAAAATTAAAGTAATAGGACCCATCAGGCTTTTCATTGTAAACAAGTAATCGATCTGTCAAAACATCATGGAACCGAACATAACGAAAGCCAATTTCCTCTTGTATTTGATGAAGCTGGGCCTTAAAATCGGTTCTCAAAGCAAGAGGAGCATATCCAAATGTTAGTAAATTAGTAAAGGTATGTTCAATCCTTCTCTTTGTGTTCGTCAGGTCTACTGATAGATTTCTAGTTTCCGTCTTTACTACTGGATGATTACTCTTCTTTCGATGTAAATGTTTAAATAGGTTCGTTAGTGATTCACGATTATTAATACTTAGGTAATCCTTCGACACATGTTGTTCCAGTTCAAAATGGTAGTGCTCACGATACTCTCTGGGGGTAATCCCTAATATTTCTTTAAACACCCGATAATATGCTTTACTATCTGGAAATCCATACTTCAGCGCTATCTCTGTCACCGTTAAGTCCGTCGTCTGCAATTCCATTAAAGACTTGTTCAGGCGCATACTATCTAATTTTTTCTTTATCGTAACGCCGACTTTGGCTTTAAAATACCGGGACAAATATTGCGGATTAAGCGAAAACGCTTCCGAAATATCCTGCAAGCTTAAATCGGATCTAGCAGAATGCATATTCATATATTTTAAGATTTCTAGCAGACGTTCGTCTTTCGCTAGCTCGTCATAATCCTCTTCCTGTGGTACTTCGAAATGTTCCATTAGAATAACGATAAGCTCTAATAACCACTTTTTTACTTTGAGTTCATATAAGTTTTTTTGATTGATGGTTAAGTCCATCATATTAGCGAGGATAAACTTTAAGTCATCCATCACGCCTTTTGAGACATTCCCTAGATCCTTCGAATAGATAAAGAATCTTTTATGCTTGATATCCAGATGCTGTTCTCTTAAATAGTCACTATTTATTTGCAAAACGAGTACATGGGTCTTTCCATAATCTGTTTTAGAATTAATGAAGTGCAGTTCACTACCATTCACCAGGAAAATATCTCCCACTTCTAATGCGTAGCTATCCTGCCCAACCCGTATTTCAAGAGCACCTTCTAATACAAATAAAATCTCCATATCCTCGTGCCAGTGAAACGGGAAGTGTTCCACTGTATGGGTAAAGACATTAATCGGCAGATCCTTTTTATAATTAATTTGCTCATATTCATAGTTCATGCTCTCAAAGCCTCTTCCTATAAACTATTACATCCACTCTAGCATAGCAGAAATATTTTTACAATTTGGTAGAAGGAGAAAACGAGATAAGAGAGGGGCTCTGTTTCTGCTTATAGATAAAGACAGAAGGGACATCGGGGGTTACCGTTGTGCCTTCTGTCTTGGAGCAATTATATAATTAGATACTTAGAATTCCATCCACCATATCCCTATGCCATTTGGATTATCCGGGGTAGTTTAATATAGTATAGAAAAAGGAATCCATCCTGGCATTCTTTTTCTATGACCTATATCTAACACTTAATCAGAATAAACAACAGAAAATGAATCTCCAATATAGTTCATAGCGTATTCCGCATAAAATTCTGCCTTTTTATTAGTTCCATCTACATAACCATTTAAATCCCGCCATACTGCATGGTATACTGATCCTTTAGGTGGTGGGTTTACATATCTCCAGTCAACATGAGTAGACTTGAGAGGGTCTTCCTCATACAGTTCAATCGATATTCCAGCTTTAGCGGTGTTGTGTAACACCCCATATACATAATGATAAGGTACAGAAATCATGAAATCCCCGCCAGTCGAATGAACGGTCTTATCACGTTTATATTTAGTAGCTCCTGATGTAGCGTGACTAGTGGTCCAAACGGAACTAGTTACATAATCCCATTGACCATTTCCAGCCATTGGAATTAAAAGATTCGGTAAAACTTTCTCTTCATAAATCTCAAACTTCACTCCTGTTTGTTCATTAACATCTACACCGACTAGCTCCCAAGATGAAGCTGGTACAATATCTTTTGTTTGAATGAGGATATCCTTTTCTTCGGCAGAAACAGTAGTTGAGAAAAATACTAGGCTAATAAATATTAATAAAAATAATCCCTTTTTCATTACTTTCCCCCCTTGATATTATTTATTCCCTTGATTATATCGACTATTATTTTTGTAGACAACTAGAGTAGAAACTATGAAAATAGATAGAATTGAACTCTGTAAAAAAAAATAAAGGAAATTTTCTTTCGAATTCAACAAAAATATAATTTATTCACTAAAAAAGTCGGTTAATTAGGAAAATTTGAATTTTGTATTAGGTATTATAATTGTGTATACTTTTTTTGACTTGTTACGTCTTATATATACAGGGGGAGGGGCAATGTCACAAAATAAACTAATGGACGAATTAAATGAAGAACTAAATATTCTTTATCGATTTTTAGTTAGTAAAGGTGTACCATATATCGATGCGGAAGATGTTGTCCAGGAAACAGCATATAAATTCCTTAGATTTTCAGATACTATTAAGTCATCCCATATCCGTAGCTGGCTAATACGTGTTGCATTAAATATTTATTATGATCAATGTAGAAAAAACAAAAAATACATATTAAATCTCGACGATAACATTAATCTGACAGAATCAGATGATCTTCCATTATTTACTCTTATAGCCAAAGAACAAACCGAAGAAATCAATCAGTTGCTACGAAAGTTAAAACCAATGTACGCAGAGCTACTATTGCTAAAATACCAATCCGAACTATCATACAATGAAATATCTGCAATTCTTGGGATTAAAAAGTCTTCTATAAAGGTGAAACTCTTTAGAGCTAGAAAAAAGTTATTAGAATTATATGAGGAGGGAAAACGTGAGAAAGAATAAAAAAATTAAAGAAAAGGACTTTGTAGGTAGTTTAGCATTTCAGAATACTATTAAGAAAACAAAGTTCAAACAATTTAGTTTGTATCTTTTTATATCAATAATATCCATCATTATTATGTTTGTTCTTATGAGCTTAGTTAGTAATTATGTCATTCATAGTAAAATAGAAGAGGAAAAATTACAACGAACGCAACAATTTTTCGACGGACTAATAGGGGCAGGTATTGTTGATTTTGATGTTATTTATTCTCATGGCTTTCTAAGTACTGAAGAACAGGTAACTTATTATAAAAAAATAGGAGACAGAAAAATACCTTGGGAAATCGACACAAGAATATATCCTGTTTTCGGTGATGTTAAGAGTATTAATCCAACAAGAGGTGAAAATTTCGAAGTAAGTAATACGGAAAGGACCGTAAGATATAATCATCTAAATAATGAAAGAAAAGTCGACTTTTATTACCCTCATATTGGATATCATAATCTGCCAAACGAGCTAGAGATTGCTGTAGGATTAGATGAAAATAAACTAATTGAAGTGGCCCTTTCTTTTGAAATATCCCTTTCCCCTAAAGAATTAAGTAACATATTAGGGACTAAGAATGTTGATTGGTTATGGGCTGACGAATCAGATAGTTCACATTTCAATGAATTAGGTGAAAGTGAATATGATTTTGACCATATAATGTTTGGTGAAAAGGCAAAGGGTTATCTAGTTTCTGAGGAAAATCCTTATACTCAAATGGATCCAACAATCTTGATAAGTGGGGCTTTAATAAGTGGTACGCCAAGTGAATTAGAAAGATTTCTAGATTTAGATATCATTAGGGCGTCTGTTATTGGGGTTACGTTAGATTTATACTGAATCATCTAAATACCTTTATGAAGAATGAATTTGATTTTTCCACAAATATGTTAGAATGGTTAATAGATTTATAAATATATAGGGAAGAACCTTGAATAAATTAGCCTCATATAGAGGTCTATTTATACATGAGTTCGTCTTTTTTCTGATAGTACTGTAGTTATATTTGAAAAAAGACAGAAGGGACATCGGGGGTTACCGTTGTGCCTTCTGTCTTGAAAAAACTGATAGATTTCACGTACCCCTTAACAGAACTGACAAATCTCAAGGAGTGAGAGGCGCCTCCAAGTCTGGTTCGTTTAGGATTATGATATGGTCGAGGTCGATTGGGACACCGGTATAATATCTTCTGCCATTAGATGAATGTTCTAAAGAAAGCTCTACACCATCTTGATAAGTAGGAATCCAGCCAAACTGCATCATTTGGTCAGGGAAAACAGCGTTAAAGAATCCATTCGACGGGGAGGCTTTGCCCATGTCATTAAATGCATTCAACCCATTCCTCCGTTAGCTTCATCGCTCCATAGGACTCGTTAAGGGATACGGTTGTTCGCAGTTGGATTTTAGGATAATACGTTTCTTTCTGGCTCCCTGCCCCATCACTCGTTATACGAAAGCTTCGATCACGTAGGAGGAAGTAGTCCATTGTAGTCATCTTATCCTCCGGGTGCATATTCCACACGAAGTGGTATGTCGACGGGTCTGCCGGATCAATTTTCCATACCATCGGCGTACCTCGCGAAGAAATCATGGCAACTCGCCATTTATGTTTATTCCAAATCCAATAGCTTAAACCATAATCATCCGTATCAGATATAAAAGGCACCAAGACATGCCTTTCATCCAACACCAGTGTATCTTGGATTACACTTGCGTCAAGGTAAGGATCAACATCATTAAGCTCGACTATTAGCTCTTCCTTCGATGGAAAGGAAGTAGGCTTTGCGAGATAAAACCAATAAATCCCTCCCATTATTAAGACAAAGGCTACACCAATACCAATCCTCTTCTTAATCATCTTCACTCCACCCCCTCTATGATGGATTCAGCAAAGCGAAAATAAAGCTGATTTTCGGCCGTTGTAATTAACAGACCCCTTCCATCATTTTCAATAAAGATAACGGGATGAAGACCACTGCCCCATGCTGCAGAAGCTCCAACCAACTGATAAGGGAATCGCTCATCTCTCTCATTCGTATCAACATGATTCATATAGGTATCCTGATACCATTTATCACTGTATATCGCTTCCGATTTCATCGTATGTAGTTCCTTATCTAATCTATCTATATTTAATTTCCCGTCCGCTATCGCTGACGGATGGATTGGTACAAGAGATGCATTTTCTATTTTGGCCATATACGTTGTTGGTTCCTCTTTCGGATACACGACATCATCAATCGGCATAGCAAGGAATGTTGACGCCAAAAAGAGAAAGTTCGCCCAAAATCCTAACCAAGCAAACCGGCGATAAGCTTGCCAGTTCTTATTCGTCCATTTAAACATAATATATAATGCCCAGACACCCAATGGTAGGATGGCCAATTTTACTAGTACATCAAACAAATGCAAATCAATCGAAAACGAAATAAGACCAATGAGGAGGATCACCGCTATCTTCCATACCTTTGGTTTGTCCGTTTGCTTCTGGTATATTCGGTATGCTAAATAGGCAATAACACCCCAAACAAAACAACTAGTTACGATGGTGATTACATTATCCGGTAAGTTAAAGTTTATCTCCATCCAAGCTCCCCCTCTTGCTGTTTGAATTTCTGCTTCCCCTTCACAATTAATGGTAGATTAAGCTCCTATAGCCCTAATTAATTCGTCGTAATCGAGGAGTTAGCTGTCTTAGAATTGTCATCCTTCACACAATCAATCGCAACCACAATAGCAATCATAATCGTCTCCATCGCTTCATCCAATATCTCGACCTTGTAGCTGTCCCCCCATGAGAACCATACCTTATTCACTTTTCCCACGACCTCACCATGCCGCTCTACTTGGAAATTCATATCCCACCAATTACCTCGAATTTCAATACCTACTGCATCAATCGTATAGCGAGCCTTGAAGAAGGATATTTCCTTCTTAATCGTTAACACCTCTTGTCCATTCACCTCAACAAAAAACTTCGGCAAAAAACTAAATACCTTCTTCGTAACCGTAGCAACCTCATCTCTTGCTGTATTCATAATCGAGAAGGTCTTAGGGACTTTCATGAAGCTGCCCTCCACGAAATAAACATCGTTCTCCTCCTGATCCTTCACTGTAAATTTCTCACCTATACTGAACACCTTTTGCTTGATATAGAGTTGTTTCGTCATGATAAGCCTCCTGTACTTAGATCGGTAAAACTGCTTCTATTTACATATTAACATAATATTCTAAAGGTTATATACCCTCTCAAATAGGTGATATATAGCTATTTTATCAATTATGATCACGGTAACCTTGAGTATTATTTAGTATTTTATGACTATTTATACAGTAAATGTTATTCTATGTAATGTAAATGGGATATGCTAAAGGAGGATTTTATGAAAAGTAAAATTATACGAGAGGCGTTAATTTTCGTTGGGGGTTTTATTGTTTTATTAATTTCCTACAGCACCTTTGCCTATTTCAGAACTGACACGTTAGATTTGCAATATAATATCCCTCGCGCCTTTTTTGTCATTGTTTTTATAAGAGTAGTATTATGGTTGTTAAAAAGTAATGGGAAAAATAGTAAAGCATAAGAAACTCCGTTCGTTCATCTTCATTTTATCTACTGTAGTCTCATAATTCTGCGGGACATTTATAACGCTCAAAAGTTAAAATTTCTACTCATCATCAGAGAAATTCCTATACTATAAAAAACAGATTGTATCGAAGTTGTTTATAGGCCAATAAAAATATTATTTCCTCCCAAAAGTATTCACAGCTACTTTAAAACGAAAAATTCTTATTGACAACACACAAACAAGTCGTTAGAATTTATTTAACCATTAGAGGATTCGAGTGATTATTATGTTAGAGCATACATCCCAACAATTAAATCAGTTCTTTTTTAGCTATTTTAGATAACGTCTATATGCCATCACGGATATAGACGACCTATATCTAAGATGGCTGATTAGCATGTAAAAATGTTTAACCAGTCACAGGAGAAATCGAAGTGGCTGGTTTTTTATATTTTCTAGACCATTTACGTTTCTCTCCTTTTCCAGAGGCTGAAGCATAAATGGTCTTTTTTTTACACTTTAAGAAAGTATAAAAGTTAAAAGGAATAAAGTATTAGCAAAACCAGGGCAATCCGTGCCTTTCAGGATTGGCTTGCCTAGTTTTCTTATCATCATTAGAGGAGTGAGTATATTGTTAATTGGTTATCAAGGTGTGGAAGGTAGTTACAGTTCGATCGCATGTCAAAAGTTTAGCGGGGAAAATAATTATCAGACGAGAGGGTTTCGTACCTTTCGATTGTTAGTGGATGCATTGCTACATGATGAAGTCGACTATATTGCTCTACCAGTTGAAAACTCAACAACAGGGCCTATTACAAGAACGATCGATTTATTGAAGTATTTAGATGTAGCCGCTACAGATGAAATCTATGTAAAAATTGATCACGCACTCATTACAAAGCATCCAATCGAGCTGTCGGAGATCACCAAAGTATATTCACATCCAGAAGCACTGGAGCAATGCTATACATATTTAAGCCAGTATCCGCATATCGAGGTTCTCGAATATACAGATACAGCCGGTGCAGTTAAACTAGTTAAAAATTCAAAGGACAACACCATCGCTAGCATAGCGGGTAGCCACGCCGCAGAATTGTATGGCATGACAGTGATTCAAGAAAATATTAACGACAATCCATTCAATACGACACGTTTCTTATTCTTTAAAAAGCAAAAGGCTCTAGTGAATCAAGTACAAGATAAAACATCTATTTACGTCGAAACAGCTCACAGTACTGGCTCACTAAGCGATATTTTAACCATTTTTAAACAGCATGATACTAATTTGCTCAACTTAATTTCCCGACCGATTCAAACGAAACCATTCGCATATGGGTTCTTTATCGATATTGACAATGGTCTTGGTAACGAAGCACTTAATATGGCTCTAATAGAGTTAAAAGATATTTGCACATATATCAATATTTTAGGCAGTTACCGTAAAGGTAAAATCCCAACATACAAAGGAGCCCTACAAAATGAAACAACTATTAACAGCTAAAAAACACCTATTCACCCGAATTGCGATTGGATTCGGACTCGGAATCCTGTTTGGTATACTTTTACCCGAACTCGCTATTCAAGCAAAATTCGTCGGCGATATTTACTTAAATTTAATTAAGATGATGATTATTCCTATTATTTTTGTAGCAGTCTCCACTGGTATTATTAATATTGGCAGCTCCAGTGATCTCGGTCGAATTGGCTTTAAGAGTATTGTTGTCTTTGTTGTCATGTTTATCACCACAGCAGCAATTAGTTTAGTCATTTCCTACTTGATTCGTCCTGGTCAGAAGATTAATATTGATGCTGTCGGATATGATGGTGAAATCACCGAACCAAGCTTTGCCGATTTCTTTATGAATATCGTACCAAGTAATCTATTCCAGGCGATTTCTGAAGGGGATATTCTGGCAACCATTTTATTTACGCTTATCTTCTCCGTAGCCATTGTGGTGATTGGGAAAGAGGCAGATCCAGTCAAAACGTTTATCAACAGTTTGTCCAAAGTTATTTTTAAAATTCTTGATTTCATCATGGAACTAACCCCTATCGGAATTATTTCTCTGATGGCATTCGCCACTGCTGAATATGGTGCTAGTATTTTCTCTGCACTTGGTTTATATATTTTCACAGCATATTTCGCATGTATTATCGTATTTATCCTTGTTATGTTAATTCCTGCTTGGTTATATAGTAAACTCAATCCGCTTGATTTTATTAAAGGCATATACAAAGTGTGGCTTGTATCTCTATCCACAACAAGTTCTGCTGTAACGATGCCAACAACAATGCGAGTAACCAGAAATGATTTTAAAGTTTCCGAAACCATTACTAACTTTGTTATACCATTGGGGACGACCATTAATATGGCCGGCGGAGCAGTATCGTTTAGTCTACTTGCTGTCTTTGTATCCGACTTTTACAATATTCCACTCGGTGTTGGCCAAATTATTTATCTCGTTATTATCGCAACGATTTTAAATATGGCAGCACCCGGTATTCCAGGCGGGGGAATTGTACTCGGGGCATCATTCCTTACCCTTCTTAATCTGCCAGTTGAATTAATGGGCCCTATCGCAGCCATCTATCGATTACTTGATATGGCATATACGACCATGAACATTACTGGCGATGCCACCGCAGCAGTTCTTATTGATAGATCGGAGGAGAAGCGGGTTTTAAAATTGAATAATTCGGAAGCTTTAATTAGTTAAAGGCGAAAAACAGCATTGGGATGTGATTCTCAATGCTGTTTTCTTGTCTAGCAAACTACTTTTTAACTATGAATAGTGGTGTTTGGGGGCAAGAAAGCTGAAACGTTATTATAAGAACTTGTCTATTAATAGAAAGAAAAATGCTATAATTATAGGTAAAAATACACATTTTTTCACTTTTCAGGGGGCTCTTAACATGATTAAAAACAAAAGGGATGTGAAGCATCTAGTAGCTGAATTAGGAAAGATTCGGAGTAATTTAGACCTATTCACAGAGGAACGTTTCAACCAAGAGATTACTTCTTTATGGGATGATTTGAAGTTTATGGAGGGCAATGAAAAGTTAAAGTCGATGCCGATAGATGTTATTTCTACTTTGGAAAAAGGGATGCCAATTAACATTTTAGTCAATCACGGCTTCCAAAGGATTTACGATATAAAAGATCAAGAATCCAACGATCTCTCACAAATAAACGGCATTGGAGAAAAGAGTGCTTATCTAATTTACAATGCTGTCGCAAAACTAAAGAAATCCGCTTATCAACAAGCTA
Source organism: Ornithinibacillus sp. FSL M8-0202 (assembly GCF_037975285.1). GTDB lineage: Bacteria > Bacillota > Bacilli > Bacillales > Amphibacillaceae > Ornithinibacillus > Ornithinibacillus massiliensis. The sequence goes on along the minus strand of NZ_CP150248.1, from coordinate 1,980,748 downwards.
TTCCCCGAGTAGATCCAGATCACTTATCTAGGAATCATACAAAACTACTAGAAACAATTTATAAAAAATGGGAACTTTTAAAGGCTGTTAAAGATTTAAAAGATGATCTTGATCATTTTAAAAAGGCGATTACTCCCGATTTGGATACGATAAAAAAGCAAAAAGGCTTTATCGGCTCCCTTTTCCAATCAAAATCTGAAAAGGAAAAAATTAAGGCTGCATTTGAAAATCTTAATCAGGAGGAGTACAAAAAAGAGCTATATAACATAAGAGGTAAGCTAGATTATATTCTTCACTTCCGTGTGAGTGAGGAAGAGTTAATCCAACACTTTATAGATAAAAATGCCTCTTATTATACGGAGATTGAAAAGGTTACTCACTCTCAACCGGTTGAGTCGCATGAAAGTTTACCGACTGACATCGTAGAGGCGGTTAATAAATTCCCTTTAAATACAAGCGGTCTAGAAGTCACTTTAAGATATTATCAAGAGTTTGGCGCGAAATATGCGCTCCATCATAAGCGGACTTTACTCGGGGATGAGATGGGATTAGGTAAAACCATCCAAGCCTTAGCTATGATCAATCATTTGGCACAAAACGGGCAAAGCTATGCCCTAGTAGTTTGTCCTTTAAGCGTCGTAGCAAACTGGAAGAGAGAAATTAGTCTTCGTTCTACATTAAAAACATTTATCTTCCACGGAAATAAACGTGAAGCCGAATTTGAAAGATGGCAAACTATTGGTGGTGTTCTTATTACAACCTATGAGCAAACATTAAAGATGAATTTTGAGGATGAACACTCCTTAAATGTATTAATTGTCGACGAGGCACACTATGTAAAAAATCCTGAAGCTAGACGCTCCCAAAGTGTATATAAACTAGCAGGTATTGCGGAATATGTATTATTCATGAGTGGAACTCCACTGGAAAATAGGTTAGAAGAAATGAAGCAATTAATGTCTGTTTTGCAACCAGAAGTCGCTGAGAAATTATCACAAGAGTTGCATCTACTTCAACCAAGCAAGTTTAAACATGTTGTGGCACCCGTTTATTTAAGACGAAATAGAAAAGAGGTGCTCAGCGAATTGCCTGAACTAGAAATCATCCCACAGTGGGTGAATTTTGGAGAAGAAGAAGAGGAGTATTATCTCCAAGCAGTCATGGAAAGTAAGTTAATGGCTATGCGACGAGCAGCATGGCGAGGTGGTTCACCAAAAAAATCACCTAAATTAGAAAAACTATTAGACATATGTGAAAAAGCAGCTGATAACGGGCATAAAGTATTAGTATTTTCCTTCTTCAAAGATGTCATTCATACAATTCAACAACATTTAGAAGGCAAGACATTCGATGCCATTACAGGCGACATACCAAATGCTAGAAGACAAGAAATCATTGACGAATTCACAAAAGCCCCGCCAGGATCGGTGTTAATTAGCCAAATTACTGCCGGTGGAGTCGGATTAAACATTCAAGCTGCAAACATCGTGATTTTATGTGAGCCGCAATGGAAGCCCTCTATAGAAGAACAAGCCATTAGCCGAGCATATCGCATGGGACAATCTAGAAACGTGATTGTATACCGACTGTTAACCGAAGAAAGCATCGATGTAACCATGCTAGAAGTATTGGGTCATAAATCAAACTTATTCGATCTGTACGCTAGAGAGTCCAATGTCGCTTCACTTGCGCTAAATCAACATGAGGAAGCTGAGGAATCAGTTAAACAGAAGGTGTTGAAATTGGAGAAGGAGCGTGTGCAGAGGAGTTTAGAAGAAAGTTTGTAAAGGATAGTTTTTGTTATGGTGCGGTTCACCGTACCGGTTTGTAGGGTAAAATAACTTACAAAAACCAGCCTACAGTAACAAATTTCGGTACTTTCATATTATAATTGGATTATAAAAACTTAGAGGAGAAGATTGATGTTTGGAACTATAATACAAGATGCTTATAAGGAAAATGAAAAAGATGATCTAGCCTATGCTATTAATGATATTTGTAATCCCAATGACAATAATGGTTGGGCATCTGCAGGTATCTACTGCTTTTGGAATTACCAAACCCGTGAAATTCTGTACATCGGACTAGCTAGAAACCTGTCAGAAAGATTTAAACAACATAACGGTTTAATCACCATTGATACAAAGGGATGCAAAGTCGAAAATATTAATGAATATTTTAAGGAGAATGAGAAAATGGGATTCTCTATTTTCGTTCAATCTTCACATCACCAGCCTGTTACTAGCAGAAATATTTTTGATTTATTCCGTAAAGACCCTGAATTAGTTAATGTTAGGGACTATGACGACGAACCTGTTAAACAAGATTATATTATGACTGAAGGAATATTGATTGAGTCGTATAAGAAAGTGTATAACACTATTCCACCTTGGAATAAAATTTCCGGATCAAAAAAAGGGCAATTGGCAAGTACTATTGGAAACTATGAGATTGTTAGAATGTTCTCAAGCAATGATCCTTCTCCCTTACTTGCCAGATACTCAATACGGGAAATATCTAAAAATCCAACTTATGAACGTTATGAACTCTTTTTACATACTGCAAGACAACAAATGCTTACAACAGGTATTACTTTTTTAGATGCAATAAAATTTTCTAGAAGTTTTGACATGCTTGAGACATATGAAGAATTATTTAGTGTAGAATATTTTAATAGGATGTTAGACATATAATAAAAAGGGTAGGATTTATTATTTTATGAACCCTACCCTTCAAACTATATAACTAGATTTTCATATCTTTATCAAAATCCAACCCACACTTATAAAGCGGTTAGTATAACCAAATGCACAAAATGTTACTTTTCATAATCCATATCCACTTGAATACCAAGTAATTTACTTTCTTCTGATTCATCAGTTAACTCTAAAATTATATTATCCTCTATAACCTTTTGGTAATCATCAGTTTGCATAAAATCTTTAAATGAAAACAATGTATCTTCGTTAACACTAGCGATATATTGAAAGTTATTTTTTGTAGATTTATTATATGCTAAATTAAATAAGGTACACCTCTGCCTCGGATCCATATTGCTATATAATCTACTGTCATGAAATAAGAACTTCATATTGTGATTTTGTTGTAGTAAAAGTAAAGTCATATCGAAACAAAAAATTTTAACTTCATTTACTCCATCAGATGAATCGTCTTGTATCTTAGCGGTTATATTGTACCTTAGAGTATTTTCTCCCTCATTATTTTCTATTGTTATACCACCAGGCTTATTATAAAACTCTTTAGCTAACTCCCGGAAGGTTTGCATAATTCGTTCAAGTAAATCATCTATCCCTTCAAGATATTCATCCGTTATTTGATCTTGTGTGGTAAACTCAGTTTGTAAGGCTTTTACTTTCTTCTTATAGGCTTTAAGGATTTCTTGATACTCCTCAAGCTTTTCATGCTTTATTTTCAAAGCACTGAGTTTATTATTTATAGAAATATATTCGTCTAAAGCTTTATGGGTATCTAAATAACCCAGGAATTCGTCTATTTCATTCCCTATTTGTTTTATCTGATTATTAATATTGGATAGCTGTGCTTTTTTCTTATTTAATTCCTTGTACAATCGATTTTTCCTTGATTGTAATAAATCCTCATGAAAACTAACTGTTTTCTCAATTTCATTAGCAATCATTTCGGGAATTTCCTTTTCCGCATTCCTATATAACTCCATAACCTTCCTTACGGATATATCGGGCTTTATCTCCAACGACTTGTTAATGCTTCTAATAGCATTATTTATAATTACCCTTTTGTTCTCTAAGCTTGCCCTTTTAAACTTAGCGTTGTCTGCTTCCTTTTCAATCTCATGATAATTATCGGATATCTTTAAATTATCTATTTCATCTTCAAGTTTATTGATTTCCTCCTCTAAATCTAAAATTTCTATCTCCGCATCATCTTTATTATCAAAATAACCCTTTAAAGTAGAATCATTTTCAATATTTTTTGCCAAATCCTTGGTTGACTTATGCTCATCTCTTATTCGCTTTTTGTTTTCAACAAGACCAATATCCAATCCTAAGAGAAAAGAATTATTTAACAATTTACTGTAGTCCTGTTCTTTCTTTACAAAAGTGTCATAATGAGAATAACATTCTCTATCTCTTCTTATAAAACGAGGAAAAAGCGTGTTAAAGGTTAGGCTTTTAATTGGTGATTTAATATTAAATGCCTTGGGTAGTAATTCATTACGAAATGATGTCAACGTATGTTTCTCATTATTAATGTATAACTCATTTTGTTTGGAGGTATTACGATGTAAAGAGTACTTTTCTCCATTAAGTTCAATATCTAGCCTAAACTCCCAACCTGGAATTTTATCCTCAAAAACCTTTATTTTATTCGATCCTAAACAAAAATGAATCAGGTATATAATTAAAGATTTACCAACTCCATTATATGTATTTCTATTATCTGAATTATTTGGATTAGCTTGACGGCCAACAATCAAATTCAGTCCATCCTTAAACTTAACCTCATGGAAGCTGTTCATATTGGAAGATAGCTTTATTAGTCGCATCTTATAAGACGCCCCCCTTTATCTGTATCAAGCAAACCTATAATATATAAGTAATCAAGAGCTAAAATAAAATTATCAAAACTGTGTTGTGTAGGAAATGAGTTAGACTCAACACTTTCAATAAAATCCTCCCATAATCTATCAACATCTTTTGGAGTATCTAACAACCCTAATATAAATCCTCCCAATCCAAAAAGAGATTCCGATAATTTAATGTGTTTTTGCGGTAGTATCATAAAACATTCACACCCTTGGGTTCCTCAAAAATATCACACGATTCAAAGTAATGAGCCATCAAAACTAAAACAGTATCTTGTATAGCTTTAGTATGCTTTGGACAACTCTTTTCTAAAATATAATAAAAACGTTTGTCTGCACAGTATTCTTCATCATCCGGTATCTCTTGCTTCGCCACCAAGTACATATCGCTAAACTTTTGCTTTAATTCTTGTCTTACATAATCACTATTTTTCGAAAAATAATCTTCTAAAAAACCTTCACTATAACTTCCGGATACCAACATATCATTTATTTCATCACTTAAACCATTAAACTCAATTTTTTCATAGAAGTCAGGAACTACCATCTTACTTTCAGCGGTAAATGTAACCGGTGAATTCATAATAAACTCAATTACTTCATTTAGAATATTAAAATCTAGCAAACCAATATTAGCATCTGGTAAAAATCCTATTACATCATAAATATCTTCCAATTGTAAATTCATAAGGACGTCTTCCAAATCTGCTGCAGAAAATAATTTACATTCTACCTCTTTATTTTCATTATCTAATTGAATCATTTCTTGAATAAGCGGCGCAGGAGTTCCCTTATATTTGTCATTAACTACAAAATAGAAATGTTTTATTGGACATATTGAGTCCCATTGCTTTTTAAGGCCTTCAAAATCATTTCTTAACTTTGATACTGCATCATTTATTGTTTTCCTTTTACTTGAATCTTCCGGGCCAAATACTTGATAATATGTACCTGTTTGTTTGTCAAATCCATCATTCTTCATATCACCAACATTACCGTATGCTTTAACTAATTCAAAATTTTTATTGCTCTTTTTCATTATTTTAGTGAAGAGGTTTTCGAATGCTTGACCATCACTTTCATGTATAACTAATTTAAATCTCATTCTAATAATATATGTATTGTTAATACTCAATAATATCCCTCCTTTAGCTTGTACTAAAAAAACAGGATCTTACCTTTTTATTTTTTAATATGTGAATGAATTTCATAATTCTTAGTCCATGTCTCCCAACGGTTTTGAGAGTTGAAAAAAGAAGCACCTCCCCAAATCTTGTATAATGGTAGTTGACTATACAACCATAAAAAGACTGAAGGAGTGCTTCTTATGACCATTATACGACAACCAAGTTTATTTGGCATCCAGGAATTATATGACATGGAGCCTACCCAAAAATATGATGCCATTATTGCAGCGATAGACTTGGATAAAATCTATCATGTAGTAACGAAAAAATCACGACTTGGCGCACCGGAAGAACTAAACTATGCCGCCATGATTATCTCTATTTTCGTTAGATATATTGAGCGTATTCCGATGGTAAAGGATCTTATTCAACGCCTCAAGGATGATATTACCTTTAAACTAAATTGCGGGTTCCTAGTTTCAGATAGGGTACCTTCTGAATCCTCTTATTCTCGACTCCTAACGAAATTAGTGGAGTCCAATATTTTGGAGGATGTATTTGAAAAAGTTGTCCTCCAAGCAATTGAAGAAGGTTTTATTACAGATGATACAGTCGCTATTGATGCCACTCATTTTGAAGCTCGTGATCAAGCACCATCAAAAGAAGAAAAGTCAAAACCAGAGCCGAAAAAACGTGGTCGCAAATCCAAAGAAGAGCGTGACCAATGGCTAAAAGAACAAGCTGAAAAGGAAGCTAGTCTGCCTCTTTATGAAAAGAAAATTGAAGCTCAATTAGACGCACCTTTAGATGAATTACGCTCTGAAATGCCTGTAGACCCGAAGTGGGGTGTGAAAAAGAATTCAGAAGGTAAGAATGTTTTTTGGTTTGGCTATAAAGGTAATTTAGCCGTTGGTACGTCGAGTCAGTATATTCTTCAGACTGCTTTTTCTTCCGGAAACTTACATGATAGTAAAGCAGCGATTCCTTTACTGAAAGGAATCCATGAAAATTTATCTCTTTCTTCCTTGTGTTATCAAACCATGGACGCTGGCTATGATTATGAACCCATCTACGAACAGGTACACCGCATGGGACAACGCTCAATCATCGCATACAACAAGCGAAATGAAAGAGAACCAATCGGTTTTGATAAACATTTTGCCCCTACTTGTTTCAGAGAGCATTCTTATCGTTACGACAGTTTTGATGCCAAATATGAAACCTTAAAATATACAAGACCAAAAGAATGTAGTGACTGTCCATTGGCTAACGAAGGCATCTGTCAAAAGGTTTTTAAAATGAAAATAACGACAGATCTTAGAAAATATTCGGCACCAGCTCGTGGATCGATGGCATGGAAAAATATTTTTAAACGTCGCACTGCGGTCGAAAGAGTTAATGCTTATCTTAAAGAATTCTTTCAACTAAACAATGTTCGATATCGTACTGGAAAGCGTGCAAAAGGTCATTTTGACATAGTTACGCTTGTTTATAACGCTTCAAAGTTAGCGGCAGATCGTATGAATGCACAATTAATTCAGCAGCAACAAGCCGCGTGATTATTGTTTTTTAAAAGTATATTTTAGAAATTCTGTAGGTCTGTGAATTTTTAAAAAGAGCAATTATGAAATTGATTCATGTAAATGGCCCTAGTATTTTACTATAAATATTACTAGGGCAAAACTCTCATTCTATTCTACCAGGTTATTTCAATTATTCATACTTAGGTTGGAGAAAGGCATAATTAAGGCTCATTACTAACAAATTCTGCAGACTTTTGAATAAAATCTATCATAATCCCTGATTTCATAAGTAAGATAGATAGCTTCTATCTTACACTAAACCATCAATTTCCAAGGATATTTGAGGTTAGACCCTCTTCCTATGATTCCAATAGCCAGGTGAAAAGGTTGTAGTAAAGTTCGAGTATGTTAGACACAAAAAAATCTGACTTTCAAACATAATTGTGTTATTACTCTTCCTTAGTAATATACCAATGATACGGAATTTCCACCAAGAAGTATGTACCAAACTCATCATCGTCATGTCCTAATCTAGGCAGAATTTCATATGGGACTCCCTCAGTTAGTTCCTCTAAAACAAAATGTGCACTTCGATATGGTTGATCAACAGCAAATCCTCTTGATGATAGATAAATTGACTCATCATTCGATAATGAACTTTCATCAATTTCTACGCGTATTCTCAGTCCGGTATCATCGTCGTCACCTTCCACATATACTGGTATAACCCTTCCTATTTCTTTTGCAATTAATTGCTTTGCTAATTTTTCTACCTGGTTAAATGATATATATAATGAAATATAGGCTGGCTCTAGGTCTTTAAGCATTTGCTTTCCTCCCACTTTGTTTTGAATTTTAATTCAAACATGCATACGGATTATTTTAATTACCTTCTTGTATTACTTCAATTAATTCATCGGGAATCTCCCCATTATCAAAGTAGTCAGACAGCAGGTTGAACCAAGATTCTTTTGCATTGAAATTACTATGCTTTCTATTTTCTATTGCATATTGGATATAATAATCAGACTTACTAGTTAAAATGGCAATAATCCTTATAAAGACCTCTAAGTCAGTTTTACCCTTAGCTTCCTTCTTGAATGGATCTACCTTATTTCTATAAAAGTAATCGTCGATATAATCTAATCCATCATGGACGAATTCATTTCTTGATTTACATACTTTATCAATTGCGCTAGCTTGATCTAATTGCCCTAGGGTAACTAGATGATCTAACAAAAAGGTTAATTTCTTTTTTCTAATATGCTTATCCTCATTTTTCTTTAATAGCATTACTTCTGCTGCAATATTGATGTATAAAACAGCATCAGATTCACTGTCTAATGAGTTGGATCGTTTACCGAAATTAATTGCCTTCATAAAAAACTTTAAAGACCTTAAAAATCTAGCCTTTAATTCATCAACGTCGTTAGTTTCTTGAGACCACCTATATAGGCTTATAAAACGCTTTGTATGTTCCCTATTTTTCAGCCACTCAAGATCAAAGCTACAATTGTAATTAAAATTTAAAGGAATATGTATCCAATTTTTCTCTCCATGAATTGCAATATGCCTGTTTATTTTATCATAATCAATTAAACCTCTATTTTTGATTAACTGTCTAAATCCAACAGAGATTTTAGTGTTTTCAAAATTAGGGTATATGTAAGCTCTATACATAACGTTTAATAAACTTACAGCATAAAAAGCGCAATCAGAAGCAATACGGTTAACGCTTGAATATTGATGGCGTATTTTAATCGCGATTATCGGGTGCGATAAAAAAATGGGTGACCTTGAACGTATTGTGTGTTCAAATCTTGAATCCAACTCCTGAGCAGGGAGGTTGGTAATCTGTTTTAGTTGATTCAGTTTATGCTTTTTATCGTCGCCTCCAATGATATAGATACTTTCGTCTAAGCAAATCGTATCATTTAGAGTTGCATTCACTAACGGGAAAACTACCCAATAATCACCAATATTAATTTCTAAATTCTTTTTTAACAATTCGAGAACGGAAAGAGCATCATTTAATTCAAACATATTCTTGTCTTTAAAGTTAAGCCAATTGAAAATATCAATGAGCCAGCCTTCTGTATCTTCTATATCAATGATTTCAGAGAACTCTTTATGTTGGGCTATTGTTGTAATTACCTTCCATGTCTCCTTGTCCTCTAATCCACAACTCCAATTCTTTCTATCGTGATTGTACCGTAATAGAAATAAAACCCTTTTTGCCAACTTTTCCATCATTAACCGCCTTCAATAATCTAATCAATTATTCTGGTACATACATCTTCTGCAAAGGCAACAATGCCCTAACATCATTCGGCATATTCTCATACCACTTTACAACCAAATCTACTAATTCCTCCAAATCTACCAACCTAACAGAATTATGTCTAGCAACCGCTTCTGCTTGTGATGTAAAACCACCAGTTGAAACAAATAAACTATTAGCATCAATCGGATTTGCCCCTAATAACTGCTGAATCTCTGGTGCGGATGCAGAAGATTTACGATGCTTTACTTGCACTTTTATAATAGGCTTTTCAAATCCAAAGGCATCTTTATAAGCCAGTACATCTACTCCACCATCAGGCCCCTTTGGACTTACCCGTACATTGTAGTCCATCGCCTGCAAAAGTCCTCCAACCAGTTCTTGCATTTGCCATGGATCAAGTTTATCAACTTTGTCTTGTACCATTACCAGCGCCTTATTAACCAAGTCTTCTATTATTTCACTTTCTTCAGCTTCATCTGTTTCCTCCGGTTCAACAAAGGGGTACTCTAATAATCTTTCAATCTCACTTCCCCAATCATCCACACGAAACACTGTTAATACCGAACCTAAACTATTCTTTGCTGCTTGTGATAGTGTGTCTCTAATAACTGTAGTTTCTTCCCATTCCACCCTTATATTATTTGGATATGCAGGATCCCCTATTGACTCATCATAAAAAGGATCTTCAGTTACAGTTCCAACTAGATATTCTCTAGTTTCTTTAAAATAAGTGATAACTCTATCGTCCTTCTTTATTTCTCTGCTGAAACGCCATACCTGGTTAATCCAGCTCTTTCTAGTATTAGGTTTATTATCAGCATATACAGTACTTGCTTTAGTTAACATTTCTTCCTTCGAACGATATTGTTTAGGATTGCCCAATTTCGGCCATCCAATGGAAGCAATACCTTTGTCCTTCCATATTGGAATTAATTCATTGTTATCTCCCGCACGAATCATCCACCATTTTGTCATATAATACTCCTCCTATAATTAAAGAAAAACCCGAATCGATATTGCGCTCTTGCAAATCTCATCGGGTTATACAATCTTCTGATGCACAATGTTTTTTTACTAAGAACTTCTATATCCGAGTCAAAATCGTTAATAGTTTTTTCATATTATCTATTTTATCAATTATAATAACTCATCTAATTCATTAAGAGCATTCTTTAGTTCTTTGAGTTCATCGATAGTCAGAGTTATACCCTTTCCCATTTTCTCTCTTTCTGGAGACCAATCTCTAATATCATATTTTGGCTCTCTTCCATTCCAACTTATTAGATTTAATTCTTTACTCCAACCTTTACCTGATTCTGATAAAACTGAAATCGTGTCTAGTATTTCATATTTTAAATCACTCATTTTCTCTCCTCCAATGGATATAATTCTTCAACAATTTCGATTTCTTTCTCGCTAAAGTTCAATATATTATAAATAATTGTGTTAATATTACTTTCGAGTTTTAATATCTCGCTTAAGTTTTCTGGATAATTTTTAGATAACGACAAGTCTAATATCCTATCAACTATTGCTATCATTTTCTGTTGCACATCATTTTCAATTATAGGTATAGGTATTTCAGAAAGGGGCTTTTGGAAAAGCTCTAAAATTTCACCCTTACGTTTACCCTTATGATACAACCAAAAATAATATGGTTTAGAATTTAACAATCCTAGTAATGCCTTCAAACTAACATTTGGATTACTCGAAGTAATTACATAAACATCAGACCTACAAAACCACTCCATTTTATTCCATGCAAATGAATTTATTTTAGTTCTATAAGGTACTACTAATTTTTCCCCAATAAAAATTTCTTCTTTTCTGGCCCACTGAAGCTGATAATATTTTATTTTTTTAGTTCTTACTTCCCTTCTCGATTCAAGAATAGTTTTAAATTTGGATAAATGCGCTTCAATATTTGGGTAATCTTTTAAGGATTTTATGGACTTGTCTAGGTATAACAACTTCCTTTTTTCCTTAATACCACAATGATATGTTCCAATTTCAGAGTTTTTAAAAAATGGTCTGAGTAGTCTTTTTTCCTCATCGTTAAACGATGAAATAGCAGATACATCTCTTGTGTTATTTAAATCAAAGACAAAAATACCATCGTTCATTTCTATTTGACTTGTATCCTTCAGTTTATTTATATTCCTTCCAGATACATAATCACAACCACTTACTACACCCTGATTAATATCAACAATTTCGCCTAACCTTCCTTTTAAACTGCTCATTTTATAAAGTATACTATCAATATTATTTTCACCTATATTGTTAGCTCCACTTAACCGAATGTAATTTTCTTTTCCTTCGTATAAGTTGTCCTGTTCCACTTCAAAATATGATGTTTCTTTATCCTTCCAACTAACAATTCTTGATAGTACCTCTGGTGTTGCATTTCCCAACCGATTTGTAATACATGTTTTAGCTAAAAAATTTGAATCACTATTATCTTTTGTTATCATAGTAATCATGTTGTGTTGGCCTCTAGCTGAATCAAATATTTTTAATTCATTAAAATTAATCAACTTCCTAATTTTGGATCTCTTCAATAAATCATTTCGAAGTTTCCTTGCACCAAAAGCAGTTGGATAATAATTTGTCGTAATAAAAGATATTTCACAGTTTTCCTTACCTAAATCAAGCCCTAAATGGAAGAAGAAATAAAACAAGTCCATTTTACCTTGGTAATATTTATCTCCAAAACTGGTCTTAGCAATTGGACGGAATAATTCCTTATTACCACTTTCGCCAACATATGGAGGATTTCCAATTACTACATCAAACCCTCCCCTTTCTCTGAATACTTTTGCAAATTCTAGTTTCCAAAGAAAGAAAGGTTTTTGGTTATTTACCTTCATACTCTTATATTTTATTAAGGCCTCTTTATTCCCATCATGCTGTAATTTATATTCAATTAAGTCATCACGGATTTGATCAATTTTTTGTTTTAATTCTTTCTTCTTGCTTTCATCATCCTCATCAAAATACTTATCTTGTAAGACAAACATATCTTTTAATAATTCATCGGTATTATCAATTAACAAACTTAATTGAACAGCTAAGTCCTCGTGTTGTTTAGAAGAATTACCCTTAGTTTTCCTTAATACATTTTCATCAAATAGCTTTATTCCTTCGTATTCATCTATTAGACTATTACCAACAAGTATATTGCAGTCTAAGTTAGGTAATGGATGTGGATCTGGCGTATCCGCATTAATTTCCTGTTCAACTATTACAGATAACCATAATCTTAGCTTAGCAATATCCACGGCACTTGCTTCTATATCAACCGCAAATATAGAGTTTTTAATTGTCTCCCATTTAAGATAATAAGGAGAACGTTTTTTTCTAATTACTTCCTCACCATAAACAATCCCAAAAAAACCTTCTCTGTCCTTTTTAATGAGGTATTCCGTTATATTATTTCTTGCTCTCACTATCTCACTTAACATTCCTAATGGAAATGCTCCAGAACCAACAGCTGGATCTGCAACCGTGATGTTTTTTAGGGCGTTATCTATTTGTACTATGTTTTGTAGAATCGTATCTTTAATTGTTAGCCCCTTTTTATATCCTACACCGCTACGACTATCAACATCTTTAATTAAATCACCGTAAAGAATAAATTCTTCAATATCTTTTCGTGGTATGTCAATCTCATTCGATAGATAATTAATTAAACTTTCTTGACACATGTAATGGACTATTTCTCTCGGAGTGTAATATGCTCCTTTTGATTTTCTGTCTTTTACTTCTAATAAGTTTTCAAATATTTTACCCAACATTTCCGGATCGACGGCTACATCCATCTCTAAAGGTTCTGCTTCATTAATTGTAAAGTTAAACCTTTCAAAAATATCTAGAATTCCATCTGCTTCTTTTCCTTTATCTCTTACATTAGAAAATAGTTCATTTGGAATTTTAAAATTTACATCTTTCCACCTATAGCCTTCTAAGGGTTCAAATAGACCTCCATTGAGGAAAGGTATTTTACAATTAAATCTTTGGAAATATTGATTTTTTCTCTTTTTATTTAATGCCTCATAGAATAATGGCTCTAAAAAGTCGTCAAAGAAGTTCTGATTTGTTTTTTCTTGACAAAAAGTAAATATCTCCCTAATAAATGTTTTATTTCCATTACCCCATGGTTCTTCAAATTTAGAACCTATGAAGCAATCTGAGAATAATTCTGCTTCATGGTCACTCAAACTATACAATGATTTCGATGTTAATTTCCTGTGACCATCTCTCGTCTTAATGAAAGTCTTGTCTAATACCGCCTTATGGATTGTATCTAGACCCCTATATATGTCATTAAAATCTTTTTCTGACAATGTTCTGCTCTCTGCCAGAATTCTAACTCCTAACCAGCCTTTCTTTTGAAGAAAATATAGAAAAGCTAATTGTCCCATCAATTTCTTAGCAAACTGTTCAGCAAACTTATCAACCTCAAACCCAAGTCTACCTGTCTCTTCAGCAAATGCGACATTACCTTCGAGATATTCTTTTAGTTCTAGATATTTTAGTTCGTACTGTTTATAGAATTCTTTAGTAACCTTTTCTACACTGAAAGCATCTTCTATTTCATCTAATAATGGATTATCATCATCTGTCTGAAAAATTTCAAGCAGTTGCTTTTGAGCCGTATGGTTAGGCTCCCCCTCACCTACAAGGTAGGAATATCTTCTTGCCGGTGTTAAATCTAAAGAAAGGCCTTTGTCATCGAAAGTATAATCTAATCTTACAAATGACAATCTCCAAGTTGTTTCATCTGGAACGTAGAAAGCAACAATAGCTGCATCATATCCTTGCTGTTCTAACACCTTAGAAATAAAGTTACGTTGTAAAGTTCTTGCCCGATCTACACTGTGACTTTTCTTTAGTTCAACACTTAAAATAATTAATTCATTATCCATTCTGTCAGTATATTTAGCAATTAGAGAGTATGATGTAACATGGTCACTATACTCTTTCCATATACCTGTCTTTCTAGTAGCTTGTAGCATTTCCGGTTCATTAAAGAACTCTTTGGCAAATGACTGAAAAAGATTTATATCATACTTTGATTCAAATACTCTTTTTAATTGCGATAGTTTTGCTGACTCATACATACTATTCTTCCTTTCTTAGATAGGCAGATAATATAACTTCCATGTTACCAGAAGTACTAGCTACTTTTTTAACTTTTCTTTTTGTTATTAAATATTGCTCGGGGATTTCGTGAACAACTCCATAGTACATTTTCAAAGGATCTTTCAGGCCTTTTGTGTTCTTAACAATATCTTTTGTTACACTCGCTGGTAAATTCCCCTCTTCAACTAATTGTCTTATTTGTTTTAATTTTAATTCTTGATCATCAGTTAAAGTTTTAACCTTTGACAGTGCCTTAACTAGTTTTAATACTTTTGAATCATTCCCTGATTTAGATATAGCCTCAACTTCTATTTGCTCATCTTCCTCAAAACTATTGTAAAAAGCTTCTTTATTATGTTCTAAATGATCAAAGTATTCCTTTTTAACCTTATATCTCTTTACAGTCTCATGAGTTTTTATATATTGCATTGCTTCAATAAATGTTTTTTCCTCTGAGTTAGTACCATCCGTAATAAAAAACTTTTTCAATGCTCCTTTTCTTAAAAAGGAAATGGTTGTGTTATTCTCAACTAAGGAACTCACTCTTGCACTTTTAGATTTCTTAGGCAATTTCTTCACTTTGACGAATAAATCAGGGTTATCATCTCTAACACCCCTGATAATCCCTAAATAATACAACTCTGAATCTACTTGATTATCTTCTGCTTCTAAGCTCTCCTTACTTACTAACTGGTGATATAGATTATGAGAAGTTACCTCTTCGTTTTCAGATAAATACTTGAAGTCCTCACCAAGCGTATCGTGGAAAGCTTGTATTTTTGAAATAATGTTCTGTTCTAAAGGTAGATGAGCATTAGTCTGAGCTGCAGGGAAAAAGTTAAAAACATAAATGTGATCATGTTCTGTTCCAACACGATTTATACGTCCTACCCTTTGCATAACCTTTGTCGGATTCCATGGTAAGTCATAATTAATAATTACATTTGACCGATGAAGGTTTATACCTTCAGCTAGAACATCTGTAGTTACTAGAAATCGAATATCATTCTTCTTAGTACCTTGATAGTTAGGATTATAGTTCGCTTCAATTTCCATTCTTAGAGATCGAGAACTTTGCCCACTAAACACAATTACTTCATTAGGGTATCTTTCTTCTAAATAAGAACCTACATATTGTGCTGTCTCTTTTGATTCAGTAAAAATTATCACTTTACTATCCTTTAATTTTTTATTATGTTCTAATTCATATAAAAACTGATTCTTTTTAGGATCCTCGATAATTTCCTCCCAATGTTCACTTAAGGTTTCTAACAATAGTAGGTCGTTCTTTAAAGCAGGTAAAAAGTTATCATGAAAGTCTTCTAAATTATAAAATTGAACTTTCTCTTCTTCTACTAGATCCATCAGTTGATCATCGTCACCATTATCGAGCAAATCATATACATCTACCTTTTTACTAATGTATACTTTACCGTCTGAGCACATTTCTATAAACTTTTTATGTGAGATAATGAATCTATTTAGCGTTTTCTTAAAAGCTTCAAAACTGCTCTCAAGTCGTTTAATCAGAATGGACTTCATGAATCCACTCATATTTCTTTGGGAACTTAACATACTTTTAATATTGCTATCCATTTCTTTTAGGTATGTTAAAGGTTTATATCGAGCATATTCTAATCTTTGGATAACTTTAATGGTTTCATTAAAGACATTCTCTACATCTTCTTCATATAAATATACGATTTTATCTGGGGAATCTAGTTTTGGAAATTCTAGGCCTTGTTGTTTCATATCTTCTCCATAAAACTCTTTGATTTCATTCCTAGTTCGCCTTATCATTACGTTTCTTAATACCCTATCCCTGATTATTTCTGAATTCCTTCTTAATTTTTCAATATATTCATATGAACCCTTTTCACTTTTCCTAAGATCTGCTTCTAATTTATTAAAAAATCTCTCCAAATTTTTATTGTTAGGAATAATACTGCTGTTATTTTTCGGTTGAAACAAGTATATTTGATTAGCTATATCCGTTGAGTAGTTATTCTGAGGGGTTGCTGTTATTAGAACAACCTTTTTCCCATAACAAATCTCATGTAACTTTTGGAAATTAGCTGTGCTCTGATTTCTAAACCTATGAGCCTCATCAATAAATACATACCCAAATTGATCCGTCCCATTTTCCAATAGCTGATCCAATTTCCCTAAGGATTCTACTTTAAATCCTGTGACCTCAAATTCAAATAACACTCTTTCCCAATACTCCTTTAAAACAGGAGGGCAAATTATTAATTTTTTCCCCTTAAGCTGCTGAGCTAACATAGCACATATATACGTTTTCCCAAGACCAACTACATCTGAAATAAATACTCCCCCGTAAGCATCTAAGGTCTTCTTAGCTTGAACAACCGCATCGGTTTGATATTGTAGTTTTATAAAACCATCTGGTAACATCTCGTTCCACTGATCATTTTTATCTTCATTTATCTCTTCTTTAAAATACTCATATAGTGTTTTTAAATAGAGTTCGTAAGGTGTAATATCATCTCGAATCCATGTTTTCTCTTTAATGGTCTCAATATATTCACTAGTTATATCTATACTTTCATTCCATAGTCCTTCGAATCTATCTAAAGCAAAAATCACATCTCTACTGTCTTTTAACTCAACGTTAAATTCCAAATTATTTACTAACCCAGCTTGACTAAAATTACTTGAACCTGTGATTACACTACCAAATTGATCGGGCACTTTTTCCATATCTTTTCGCATTATATAAACTTTTGCATGGATAGGAGCATGTGGGTAAATCCTCATTTCAATTTTTCCGCTTACTAACCACTCTATAAATGTCCGTACTCCTTTTTCCACTCTATAGCTATCTTCAGAGTTTTCAAGATCATCTATAACTTCGGTTTTGAAATTGTCTTTTACGTTCTTACTAGACATATCGAAAGACAGCTGTTCTTCTCCTGCCTTTTCTATTATCTGTACAGTTTTTTTATCAACATTTAGCCCCACTAAAATACGTATCTTGTCTACATCTTGTAAAGCAGGATATAACAAAAAGAAACCACTAGTTCGAAAGTAACCAACTAAAGCATCGAAAAATTGTGTGTTACTAGATAAAATCTTTTGAAAGCGATCATATAAATTTCTTTCCGGTTCATTGGTGAAAAATGTTAAATCATTATGCATCATATCACTTCCCCCTTTATTGGATCGTTATATTTTCCGTATCTTTTAACACTTTACTTACAACATCTAGTCGACGCTTACCACATTGCTGACGAAGTATTGTTGTGTATTTCCCATCCTTTATTATCTTGGTTGAATTAGTTACATAGAGCTTCTGTAAAAGCTCAATCATCTTTAACTCATCTATTTGATCTTTCCAATAGTTATCTATAACAAGATTTATAGTACTTGCTAAATCTCTTTGGGTTTTCTGAAAAACTTTAATTTCCATAGAATCACCTCGGTGTTCTTACTTTTTTTATACTTTATCTTTATTCTATATGTAGTTCTTTAGTAATACAACAGTAGAGGGGAAAATTGTATATATTTTCTCGAAGCACCTGCACTCATATATGAAAGGGGGTACCCATCCGTTTCATGCCCCAGCCCTTTATATAAACCGTTGTTTATCCATTTGGATAGATAACGGTTTTTTGCGTTACAGAGACGACATGCGTGGTGAGAGGAGCGCACTATAAAAGGAGGGATGAAGATGAACAACTCATTGGTCAAGATCCTAATTGAAGCTAAGAAACTAAACAAATGGATCCCTGCTAAGTTTCTAGTAAAGTATGACGTTCAAAGAGTCAATCTATCGAAACTTGAGGATGATGGAATCATCCTGACTATGAATAGTGAGTCAGATGG
The DNA here is from genome assembly GCF_037975285.1 of Ornithinibacillus sp. FSL M8-0202. Lineage (GTDB taxonomy): Bacteria > Bacillota > Bacilli > Bacillales > Amphibacillaceae > Ornithinibacillus > Ornithinibacillus massiliensis. Next base: position 1,962,238 of record NZ_CP150248.1, on the reverse strand, counting down.
ATTGCTGTTGAAGCTAACACTAAAGGGCTACCACCACTTCAACAAATAATTAGGATTATCCAATAACATTTAGGAGGAATTTTATTATGCGGAAGAGCTTATGGTTGGATCATGAATTGATTAATGGGAAAGGAGTTTCTATCCCAGAGATTAAAACAATCTATCAATCTTTATTAAATGAAAATGAAAGAATTAATGATGAGATAGTTGATTCCATTGAATGCAATGACTACGTAAGGCTATCTCATTTACTAGCTAATAGAGGTAAGATCCAAACAGCTATAAAGGAAGTCGAGTCGTTGCATGAAGATGATTTGAAAAACTATGTATCTACTAAAGAACGAGTTTCTTATGTACTAACCAATGCTGCTGAATCACTGGAATCAAAAGGAGAAAATGTACTGCTAAACGTTATTAAGAGCTTAGAAAAAATGAATCAATCTACACATAGCTTGGTAACTAAGTCATTAGATTTCTCATCTAAAGCATTCAGTAAAGGTAATCAAATAAATCATAAAGCAGGGAAGTTTCTGGTTAAGAAGACATCTAAAGGATTATCCAAACTTGCAGATGCAATTAATAAAAAATCTTAATCTATTGAAAGGAGGTGATAAATATATGAAATCAGGTAAGCAATCCCAAAGAAACAATATAGTACCATTCTTTAATAATGAACCTGAAATAGTTTCACTACCTAATATTGTCGTATCGACTATCGAATCAAAACGACGTGTAGAGGAACTACAAACGTTTGTTGAAGAGGTGATGGTGAAAGGTGTTGATTATGGTTCAGTGAATGGATTTTCAAAGCCTACATTACTTAAACCAGGTGCTGAAAAACTATGCGATGTATTTGGGTTCTCGAAAACAGCGGTTGTCGTCAATCGTATCGAACAATGGGAAGTAGGTATATTTGCTTATGAAGTGAAGATGACGCTTATACGCAAAGACAATGGACTCGTTGAAGCTGAAGGCCTAGGTTCATGCAACAGCAAGGAATCTTCTTTTCAGCAACAAGATCCTTACACAATCGTCAACACCGTATTGAAGATGGCAAAGAAGAGAGCGTTGATCGATGCAGTTCTATCTGCAACACGTTCAAGTGGTATCTTCACACAAGACATTGAAGATTTTCCACAAGCAAAAACAAAAGCTAATAAAGGTGGTGGTGAACAAGCAACAAAAGCTCAACTACAGAAAATCTTCCGTATCGTCAATGACATGACAATGCCGACAGATGTTGCAAAGGAATTGATGAAGATGACTTTTGGAGTTGAACGTAGTACACAGCTAACCAAAGAACAGGCATCAGACTTTATTCAAGATTTACTGGTACTGAAGGAGGTGAGAACTATGGATGAACAAAATCATACTGATTGAAAGCACATGGATTGCAGATGCGGTGGATGTGCTTTTTTAATGCACAAAAATAGATGAGCTCATCGGCATATGAACTCATCTTCAAGTAATCAATTAACAACAGTATATCGAAAAGTTAATACCTATTCAATCTGGAGGGACGCTCAACGTCTCTCCTTTTTTATTTAATCAAACAAATAATGGAGGAATTTATAATGAACAATTCTATCGATAAAATTACTTTTAGAAATCTTTTAGCAACAACAACTCGTGAAAGGGAAGATAGTTATGTAGTGAATGAGCTATTCAGCCGCTATCCATCTATTCAAGAGTTATTAGATGTAACTGAGGAAGAATTGCTACAAATTAAAGGTATTGGAAAAGTAAAAGCTAAACAAATTATCGCTGCACTTCAACTTGCACGCATGAATCCATGTCCAGTTGAACAACGATTTACGATACGTTCCCCTCAAGATGCCTATGAATACTTAAAGGATATGCAGTACCTTGATAGGGAATACTTTGTCGTGCTTGGCTTAAATACCAAGAATGAAGTGTTGTTCCGTGAAACTGTCTTTATTGGTTCACTAAATGCTTCAATTGTACATCCCAGAGAGACATTTAAACTTTTAATTCGCCGTAGTTGTGCAAGTGCTATCGTTGCACATAACCATCCAAGTGGGCAAACTTTAACCATAGTATAATAAATAATAGTAGTTAAAGTAGTTCAGGAGGAGATGTTAAAGGGAGATTTTACTTTAAATAAAAATTAACAAGGTTTATAATTTGTAGTACTTAAAGTGTTTAAAGAGGGGGGCGCGTGTGAGGGTTCAAAGGATAGAAGTGGAGAATAAGCCGTATCCATTGTATTTATTACTAGATAAAGAATACCAGCTAATTGAACCAGTAATGAAATTTATTAAATACTTAGATAACACTGGTAAGTCTCCAAATACCATTAAAGCATACTGCTATCATTTAAAGTTGCTGTATGAGTTCATGGAACAGAGAGGCGTTATTCTTAATGATATTAACTTTGAGTTGTTAGCAGACTTCGTAGGTTGGTTGAGATATCCAACAGCAAATAATGTAATTGATCTTCAGTCAAAAGAAGCCATAAGAGAAGAAACGACAGTGAATACAATTTTAAATGCCGTTATGAGTTTTCTTGATTATTTAAGTAGATTAGGAGAATTTAAATCAATTGATGTATTTAAACAAGCAAAGGGAAGAAACTTCAAAGGATTTTTACATCATGTTAATAAGGGTAGATACCAAAAGAATGTCTTAAAGTTAAGGGTTAAAAAGAAACAGATAAGAACATTGACAGCAGAGGAAGTTAAGCAAATTATTGACGCTTGTCATACGAAAAGAGATAAGTTAATTTTAATGCTTATGTATGAGGGTGGTTTAAGAATCGGTGAAGTGTTATCGCTTAGGCTTGAAGATATTGCCACTTGGGACAATCAAATCCATTTAACACCTAGAGATGTTAATGTTAATGAAGCTTATATTAAATTAAGGAAGGAAAGAACAATACATGTGAGTAAAGAACTGATGTCACTTTATACAGATTACTTGGTATATGAGTATAGTGAGGAATTGGAGCATGACTATGTTTTTATTTCCTTAAAAGAAGGCTATTTTGGGAAACCACTAAAGTACCAAAGTGTTCTTGATCTAGTTAGAAGAATAGTTAAAAGGACTGGAATAGAATTTACATCGCATATGCTTCGCCACACTCACGCAACGCAGCTAATTAGGGAAGGATGGGATGTTGCGTTCGTTCAAAAGAGATTAGGTCACGCACATGTTCAGACAACGTTAAATACCTATGTTCATCTTTCAGATCAGGATATGAAAAATGAGTTTAATAAATACCTTGAGAGAAAGGAGCATAAGAAATGAATGCTTCTAGTAAAAGGAAAATTATCAGTCAGAGTGAGATCAGCAAAAAAATAGCTGTAATGAATGAAGAAATGCAAGGGTTTTGGGCTAATAATAGTTGGGATATAAGAAAATGTCCACATCCTTCTGCCATAGAATTAAGTAAGAATCCTGCTTTAAGAAATCGTTGGGTTCGTTTTGAACGTGTTAAAAATCTGTGGTTAAGAACAGAATTGAAATATTTTTATTTTTACCATTTAAACAATGGAATATGGAATGCAAAAACTGTCTGGATTAGAAAAGGAACAGTAATTAATAAAATGTTGGATTTTTTAGATTTAAAGTATCCCAGCATTACTTCAATTACTGAAGTTCCTATTGATAAAGCAATGACGGAGTATAGAACATATTTGACAAAACAGGGTGTTAGAATTACCACCACTAATTATAAGATTACTGCTAATCAAGAAAAAACACCTGTAAAAGCTAATTCTTACTATGTTACTAATCTAAAACAATTTATGGAGTTTTATGAGGATTTTTATTTTGATGGAGAGGAGTGGGATAAAGACGTTTGGGATAGACGAAACTTACCTTTGCCAGATGATAAGGTTAACCCAACACAATATGAATATACAATTAACTTTAAAGGGTTTCGGAATACATATTTTAAACAGCTTGTAAAAAGATATTGTAAGTTAAGATTGAACATGGATAGCTTTTCCTATGTAAGTGATATTGCCCAAAAACTTAAAGAGTTCTTTAATTTTCTGGACATAAAGTTTAAACACGTTCAGAGAGTACACCAATTAACGAGAGTGGAAATTGAAGCATATTTAAGTGAACTAAACATGATGGGGATAAAACCTAGTACAATAACTGGGAGGATCTCTATATTGGAAGGACTATTTAGTACCCTTCATAGGCTAGAATGGGATGATATTCCTTCCAAAATATTAATTTATCCCGAGGACTATCCGAAAATACCAAGAGCAAAACCTCGCTTTATAGACGAATTCGTTCTAGAGCAATTGAACAGTCATCTTGATAAATTACCCGAATATATAGCTACGATGACTATGATTGTTCAAGAATGTGGAATGAGGATAAGTGAATTGTGCACCTTGAAAAAAGGCTGTCTATTAGAGGACAAAGATGGAGATTACTTTTTAAAGTATTATCAATGGAAAATGAAAAAGGAGCATATAGTTCCAATATCTAAAGAGGTAGCTTTACTTATTAAAGTTCGGGAAGATAAAGTTTCAGAGGAATTTCCAGATAGTGAATACCTCTTTTCAAGAAAAGATGGATCGCCATTAAAACAAGAAACATTTAGAGGCGAGTTAAATAAATTAGCTTATGAGCAAAATATAGTGGATAAATCAGGCGAGATTTATAGATTCCATGCCCATGCCTTTCGCCATACAGTAGGAACAAGAATGATTAACAACGGGGTGCCCCAGCATATTGTGCAGAAATTTTTGGGACATGAAAGCCCAGAAATGACAAGCAGATACGCTCATATCTTTGATGAAACTCTAAAAAATGAATTTACTAAATTTCAAGAAAAACTGGTTACCAATAATGGAGATGTGCTCAATCTAGATGATGATAGTGAAGTCGATGATGTAGAGCTTCAATGGTTCAAGAAAAATATAAATGCACAAGTGCTTCCAAATGGTTATTGTAGATTGCCAGTAATAGCAGGTGGTTGTCCACATGCGAATGCATGCTTAGATTGCACTCACTTCTGTACCAGTAAGCAATTCTTACCACAGCACGAAGAACAGTTAGAGCGTACAGAAGAGTTATTAACCATAGCAAAGGATAAACAATGGCAAAGACAAATAGAGACTAATAGCCGTGTTAAAGAGCGTTTAGAACAAATCATTGGAAGTTTGACGGGGTAATTATCAATGGATAAACAAGTTAGAAATACAACAGAAATTGTACGTTTGGCGAAGCAGAAATCACAAAAGACAAGGGAAAAAGTAGACAAAGCGATTTCTAAATTTTCGATTGAAGGTAAAGCTATTAATTTTAATTCAATAGCAAAGGAAGCTAATGTTTCTAAATCATGGCTTTATAAGGAACACGATATTAGGCAAAGAATCGAATCCCTTCGTGAGCGTCAAATAACATCAAATGTAGTCTCAAAACCCAAGAAAAGTTCTCGTTCGGAGGAAATCCTTATTAAAACCTTAAAAAGAAGAGTTATGGAATTAGAAAAAGAAAATAAAAAATTACAGAACCAAATTCAAAAATTATATGGAGATCTGTATAATAAAGAGTAGTTTTAATTATTAATCTGTAGACAGATTGTGAAAGGATGCACTTAAACTAACGGGGCAGAATTGTTTAAGAAGAAGTTGGGGTTTTTATGTGACATTCAAATGAATATATAACTTTAATAATTAGAATAGGGATGATTGAAATAGAAAAATTAGTATTACAAAAGTGTATTGATTATTCCTCAAATTTAAATTTTATAGATGGTCAAATAACAAAAGATGGAACGTTACTGCTAATTGAGAGTAATTTACAGGAATTAGATTTCTTTCAGCGTCCTGTACCAAAAAACAACTGGACCATTCGAATGATTAAAGGCAATAGTGTAGAAACAATTGAATTAATGGATGTTCCTCTTATACCGACAGAAGTAGATTTATTTTCAGACGGTACTTTACTAATTGTACAAGGTCGTTGTTTAAAAGATGGAACTTATATTGAACGAAATGCAAGAAGATACAACCCAAACGGGCAACTAATTGAAGCCTTTACACTCGGAGATGGCATTGAACACGTACAAATTGATGAAACAGATACAATTTGGGTGAGTTATTTTGATGAAGGAGTATTTGGTAATTTTGGATGGGTACAGCCTATGGGTAGTGAAGGTCTTATTGCTTATGGAATAAATGGCCAAAAATTATGGGGAGCAGGTAATTATGGAATCATTGATTGTTACGCCTTGAATGTTGTAAGTTCAAAGGAAGTAAATTTCTATTACTATGATGATTTTTTTCTTGTTCAACTTAATGAATTCAAAGAGACTATTCGCTATCGTATAGAAGGTGACGATACAATTCAACAATTTATGTTCGACCAAACTGGTTTAATTGGTCAAGTAGATATGAATACAATAATGCGTTTTAAAATAAAAAATAGGACAATCACTCCAAAGGAAAAACTACAATTAACAGATGAAAAAGGCAAACCTATCATTGGTCCTGTGTTTATGCGAGGAATGTTTCTATATGCATATAGTAAAGACGGAATATATATAAAGAGATTGTGAATAAATGTACTTAAAGTAAAGGGTGCTTTCCTGTAAGAAGGACATAGCACCTTTTTGTTAAATATAAAGAGGGGGATTTAAGTTTGATAATAATAAAAAGTTGTGCTAAAGTGTATAGTGAATGACAATCAGTCATATTGAAAGGAGGACTCGGTATAGTGGATAAAAGAGAAAGAATAATTCAAGCAGCAATTGATGTGTTCTCTGAAAAAGGCATAGAAAAAGCTACAATTTCTGAAATCGTTAATAAGGCAGGCATTGCTCAGGGTACTTTTTATTTGTATTTCACTTCTAAATTAGCTGTTATGCCAGCCATTGCAGAAGTGATGGTTAATAAAATTTTAGAGGGTATAACAAGCGAAGTAAAGGATGGTCCGATTAGCCAGCAAATAGAAGTTATTATACGTGTAATATTTAATATAACAAATGAGTATAAAGAGCTTACAAAGTTAATTTACACTGGCCTAACACAAACACAGTATGTAGGTAATTGGGAAACAATATATGCTCCGCTGTATCGTTGGATTGAGGACTTATTACAAAAAGGAAAGGAAGCTCAAGCCATTCATCCCGACGTGAACATCAAATATACTGCGAAAATTCTTATAGGATCAATCGAATCGGTAGCAGAGCAGGTTTATCTTTACGATCATCTAGATGCAGAATCCATTGCTGGGCATAAGAAGGAACTTCATAAATTTGTAACTAACGCTTTAAGAGCTTACCAATAGCGTTTTTTTTAAAACAAAATGACTGACGTTCATTCATAAGTTTAAGGATTTTACTAAATTTATAAGGATGGTGTTCTATATGAATAGAGCTTGGATATACGTAATAATGACTTGTTTATTCGAGTTGCTCTGGATTTTGGGTTTCAATGTTGCCAACGCATGGTGGCACTGGGCAATTATTGTGCCGATTATTATTGTAGACTTTCTTGTTCTTTCAAAAGCATGTGAGTTGTTACCAACGGGTACTGTTTATGCAATCTTCGCAGCAGCTGGTACAGTCGGTACTTCTCTTATGGATGTATTTATATTTGGAGAAGCATTTAGTATGGAAAAAGGATTTTTTATAGGATTACTCGTTATTGGTGTTATAGCTTTGAATCTTACGGATAATTCGAAATCAGAAGAAGGAGTTGCTTAATGTGGGGTGGATATACGTATTTATTGCCGCAGCACTCGAACTAGTTGGTGTTATTGGCTTAAATAGATTCAGCAAAAGAAAATCATTTTTTAATACATTGTTTTTTTTCGGGGGATTTGGAGGTTCATTTGTTTTTCTTTATGCCTCCTTTCATTATCTTCAAGTAAGTGTTGCATATGCTGTTTGGATTGGTGTAGGAACGGCTGCAGCTGTTCTTGTAAATATGATTTTTTTCAATGAGTCGAAGAACTTTGGGCGTGTAATGAGCCTAATTGTTATTATTATTGGTGTAACAGGGTTAAAAGCCGTTTCTTAATTTATAAATAGGGAGAACAGTTGGGTTAATGAAATTAGTCAACATGCTTAAAGGTACGGAAATACTCCTTTAAGAATTTATGTGAGGTAAGAAAATAAATATATTTTTTTAGAACAAACAGTTGCAAGACTTTTGGAGTAGGAGTTGTCATTACGCCTGCTCCTTTCCTATTGCGTATTGTATAATGGGTAGAAAGTTCGTGAAACTATGTACTTAAAGTAACGGGGGCTTTACTTGAATAAGAGATTGTCAATTTGAAAGGTGCAAGATAGTTGAAGAAGAAAAATATAACTCTATTGGGGTGATTAGATGAATTATACTTGCCCTTGCTGTGGATATTTAACATTAGATGAGAAACCTCCTGGAACATACGATATATGTAGTATTTGTTTTTGGGAAGATGATGATGTTCAGTATAATGATCCCAATTATGAGGGTGGAGCTAACGTTCCATCGTTAAGGCAAGCACAACAAAATTTCATTAAATTTGGGGCTTGTGATGAAGGCAGTATAAAATTTGTAAGGAAACCAAATCAAGAAGACATTAAAGATCCGAATTGGAAACCGTTATGAGTATACATCGCATTAATAATTATATTTCTTCTTCAACAAACGGGTGCTTTAATTATGTTCAAAATAAAACAGAACCCGTTACTAAAAGATGGTTTTGTGTTTCAGTGCAAACCATATTAGAAGTGTATAATTCGTAACAGGACTTAACTCTTTATCTCAAAGCATATGTCTACTGTGTCTCCATATAAAATTAAGGTTCCTTATATAAAATAAGCGTTCCTTAAATAAAATTAATGTTCCCAATCCGAAGGTTTTTCCGGTACTTTTCCCGGCAGACCTTCGGTTTTTTTATGCCAAAATTGGAGGGGGTCTAATCTTGATCCAAGATTTTAAAGATCTTTTGGGCCATTTTTCTTGTTCAAGTAAAGGTCAGTTTAGTTGAATAAAGAAATTCTGTATTGACAAATATAAATAAATAGATAAAATTAATAACAATTAATATCTGCATAACGAAGATTTGTTTAAAGCAATTCGGAGTATAAGAACAAAGGCTATGATAAGAAAGAGTAGCAATCATGTAAACAGACAGAAAGTTACCGGTTGATGAGAGGTGCATGTTGAACGATTGTGAATACATCTTGGAGCTGTGTACCGAAAAGTAATCACTTAGTAGGCTACACCGGTTAAGCACCCGTAATCATGTGCTAAAGTATCGTCAAACGACTGTACTTTCAAAGGTAAGCAATGTGAGTTGCTTATGAATTAAAGGTGGTAACACGAGATAAATCGTCCTTTTGGTTAATCCAAAAGGGCGTTTTTTATTTAATTCTTTGTTTCTTATAGAACTTGCAATATTAGAAATAATATTCCAAGGAGATGTTAGTATGTTAGTAAAACCTGAAGATCAAGTAAAAATCATCATGAAGGGTGTTCAAGAAATAGTAAATGAAGAAGAGTTATTGGCAAAATTAGAGAAGTCGTATCAGTCACAGACTCCTCTTACTATTAAATTAGGACTTGATCCTTCTGCCCCTGATATCCATTTAGGTCATGCAGTTGTATTGAGAAAAATTAAACAAATGCAAGATTTAGGACATAAGGTTGTCATTATCATTGGTGATTTTACAGGGCGTATTGGTGACCCAACTGGAAAAGCAAAAGGACGTATAGCTTTAAGTGATGAGCAGGTTAAAATAAACGCAAAAACGTACTGTGAACAAATCTTTAAAGTGTTAGATTCAGAAAAAACAATTGTCCGTTTTAATAGTGAGTGGCTATCAAAATTAACATTTGAGGAAGTCATTAAACTAGCAGCAACGACATCAGTTGCAAGAATATTAGAACGTGATGATTTCCAAAATAGATACAAAAATCAAGTGCCAATTGGAATTCACGAATTTTTCTACCCACTAATGCAAGCATACGATTCGGTAGAGGTACAAGCAGATGTCGAATTAGGTGGTACAGACCAAACATTTAACATTCTAATGGGGCGTACACTTCAAAAACATTGGGGATTAGAAAAGCAAATTGCAATTTTTATGCCATTACTTGAAGGTCTTGATGGTGTAGAGAAGATGAGTAAAAGCCTTGGTAATTATATTGGTGTTGATGAACCAGCAGAAGTAATGTTTAAAAAGGTTATGGAAGTACCAGACGAACTCATTATTAAATATTTTGAATTAGCAACGGATGAACATCCAGATGAAATTGATAAAATAAAACAACGCCTCGAACAAGGAGTCAATCCAAGAGATGTTAAACTTAAATTAGCTGAAATCATTACAAACTTATACTGGGGCGAAGAAGAAACGAAAAGAGCGATAACATATTTTGAAACAGCTTTTAGTAAAAAGGAAATACCAGATGATATTCCAGAATTAATAATAGAAATTGGTGCAGAAACAGTCGAAGCTATCATTCCTCAGCTAATTGAAAAAGAATTTGTAAAAAGTAAAAGCGAATTTGTGCGGTTAATTAGACAAAATGGTGTTCAACTTAATCAAGAAAAAATAAGTGAAGATGATTTAGACCGTGTATTAATGAATGAAGATGTATTACAAATTGGTAAAAAGCGATTTATACGTTTAATTAAATAATTTATAAATCTGTACGGAAGCGTTAATCTGATTATTGAGTGATTAACGCTTCTTTTATAGCTGAAGTTTATTGTGCTAACGGGTGCTTTAGTTAAATATCAATGAATAAAAATCAGCCTGTATCTTATGTTACTATTAAGTAATTTAAGATACAGGTTTTACTATTTTTGAAATAATTACCTTTCACTTCAAATACATGTATTCAAAGTGAAAGTATTGATTTAAATGATTCTTTTGTAATTTACTCTTGATAAAAGGTCACCCCTAGTCAGGAAGATTTAACTGTTACTAAGCGATTGGTTGAGGCAGGAAACATAACTGGCATAAGTATTGTCGACCACTTGATTATCGGACATGAAAAGTATGTGAGCTTAAAAGAAAAAGGATATCTATAAAAATAATTATATAAAAGTCAGTGAAGGTGCTGGAAACGGTACATTCACTGGCTTTTGCTTTAATTCATTATTTTACGGGCTAAAGTTTAATGAATCCATTTCTTTTTTGTTGAGTTCCACTATAAAAGCACTGGAAAAGTTGATATTATACGTTTTCTATTACTATTTATTAATACATACAAGTTTTAATAAAGTTTGATTTCCCCAATCACTATGTATATATCCATAAAAAGTGCTAATTGTAACATTGAATTCAAAGTTCCTTATAATTTATCAAACTAAGATACCCTACCTCCTGCTTCAAGATCACTTATGATATGGCTCATTTTTCTGTATTTTGAATGCACGATAGATTTGTTCCAATAATATAAGCTTCATAAGCTGATGAGGAAACGTCATTTTTGAAAATGATAATTTCTGATCGGCGCGGTTTAGCACATCATCACTTAATCCATTTGATCCACCTATAACAAACGATATTTGACTCTTTCCATGGATGCTCAACTTCTCCATTTCACTAGCCAATTTTTCTGATGACCAGTTATCTCCTTGTATAGCAAGAGCAACAACATATTGATTCGGATTAATCTTGTTTAAGATGCGTTCTCCTTCTTTTTGTTTCACTTGATACAGTTCCTTATCACTTAATTGCTCAGGGGCTTGTTCATCATTCACTTCGTCCATTGTTAATTTACAATATGGACGTAATCTTTTTTCAAACTCGGAAATGCCAAGCTTTATGTATTTTTCTTTCACTTTACCAACACTTACAATCTGTATTTGCATTAAAAATCTCCTCTTCTTTAGATTATTCAGCTAGTACCTTGGTATTTTTCAAGGCACTAGCTTGTATTCATATTTAAGCGTAATGATATCCTTTAATATTCCTTATACGTTCCTTCTCCATTTTATAAATATAAGGAATACGACTTGATATATCAGTAAAATCAATAGACATAATAAATCGCTCATACTTATAAACCATTGCGTCGAGTATCTTCTGATTAACTTCATCATTAACCTCTATAGTAGCTCGTCCATCTATCGTTCGCGGAAAATCAACTACATACGATTCTGCTTCATCATCAATTTTTAATAAAACACCATTAATAGTACGTGTTGAGTCAAGTTCAACCCGACCAACAGCTAGTATATCATGTGTTGGAAAAGTATCTATAATATCAACAATTACACTCATATCAATATCCCCCTCACCATTATTTGAACACTCATTACATTGATGGGTATTTCAGCAAATGTTATAATCTAATCAACTATTAATATTTTGGGCTGTCTACTGATTTTTATATCTTAGACAGTCTTTTTTCTTTCCCTACACTTAGTGGAGGTAGTATAACTTCACCTATCAGAATTTCATCTAATCCTAAGATATCCCTTATCTGCTTCTTCCTTTCGTAATATATGGATTTCGAATATTTTTCGCGGCAAATATCCTCGCCATAAAAATATATTTCTGTGACGTATGCAATCAAAGCAGATTTTGTCCGAGGTGGTAACAATTGCTTATTAATCAAATCCAATATATCCTGCAACGATGAGTATCTAACCCCGCTACTTAATCCATTTCTAATTAGACCTTTTTGCAGAAATTTAGTTGCTACTTCTGGTCTTAAAACATCTGTTGCCTTTCTACCTGGACTTATTGAACGAATATCGGCATCTGACAGTTCGATTTCATACCTTAGTATCCCCTTTGCCCTCTCAACATGGCGCTTCTTACTCTCATAATCCTTTTGCTGCATTACCTCCTCTTTTTTATCATAAACCTTTTCCTTTCTTTTCTTCGCAATCCATTCTACAGAGTCAAAGTTGCCGGTTCCAGTTCCGGTATATTCACGTCTCTTATACTTTGGGATGGTTAATGACGTAAGTGCTTTTAAGTAATGCTTTACATTATTCCCAACATAAAAGTTCTTACAAATATGAACCTTCTCAACAGTATAGGACTCTAGAAACGGGATTCTTGATAAATCCAACTTCAATTTGATTGAAAGATACTTCCGAATCACTTTATTTAAAACGTCTATATCGTTATGACCTAGTTCATATACATTTGTTCCATTCAAAAATTTAGGAATTGAAAGTTCAACTTTTAACCAACTTTTGGATGGTTCGAACTCCTTATACGTATAATGAATAACTGGTTCGCCCTGCAATTCATCGCCACGTAATGTTTTGAATATAGTAGGGGAAGTATCAATCCTTTGTTTATTAATAGACGTATTAGTTCGTGTCCATTCAACCTGTTCTATCTCATCTTGTGATAAGTGTATAGGTACACCAAACTTTACTGTATCAAACAATATCCTCACTCCGCTTAACCGTATACTTGTGCACGTATTACTTTGACATATCATTGCTCTTACTTAATTCATAATGCCTATTAATGATATCAGTCAGCTCGTTAATAAATTGGTTTCTATTGACTTCCTTTTCTCTTATCCACTCCTCAATACTCCCATTGCAATCAAAATCTATGATAGGGAAATCATTTACATTAATTTTTTCCATGCTTGATCACCTCACTTTCTTGATTGAAATCATAACACAATTAAATTAAAAATATCAATACCCCTATCTAATATTTTAATTATATGGTATATTATATTTAGAAAATAAAATGACAGGAAGTGAAACAATGAAGAAGATTACATTAAATAAGACAAATCTAACGGATCTTTCAGGCCTATCTATTGGAAAAAGAGTACGTTACATTCGCGAACATCTTCAAGACGAGTGTGGGAATTCTTTTAGTGGAAAAAGCGTAGCAAATCGAATTCAGTTGTTTTCTCAATCTACTTTAACAACGATTGAAAGAGATAAAACGAAAGATATCCCATCGAAGGTTTTATACGCCATTGCCAAGGATTTTGGGGCAGACTTATATATGTTTTTTGATGACTTTTATAAAAATAGGAGCCCTGAATCAGTTGTCTTAATTCCACCTTTATATAACAAGGATGACCCTGCTAAGGAAAATAAAGATGATAGTGAACTTCTTAAAACTCAAATGGCAATTGAAACTAATCCCCTACTCGAAAACGAATACGCAATAAAAACGACGGTTAGTAAAGTAGCTTCAAACGAAGATGAACAAATAACGTTTATCTTTAAGAGTAGAGTAAAATATTCCGAACAACATTTATTTTACTTACTCTCCCATATTATTAATCAAATTAATACGATAGATGTAACTATCGAACCAGAACTTGCCGATAGTAATAACCAACTAGATTCCATCAGACTAGCTAAAGATTATATTCAATATGGGAAAACTTCCTTACATGCATTTCCATGGTATTCAAGCAAAGGCAAATTAGGATTAGATAACAAAGCCTTTGAACAAGCAGTTAAATATACAAATATGTTATCTAATAATCTCAAACACAATCTGGAAGAAAGGGAAGATAAAAATGACTAATCCAACTAAAGCTGCACTATATGCACGCGTTAGTACAGAGGAACAAGCCACAGAAGGATATAGCATTAAAGCTCAGATTGGGGAAATAGAAAACTATGCTAAAAATAACAACATGGAGATCGTTGCGAGATATGTTGATGAAGGTGTAAGTGGAAAAAGTATATCTGGAAGACCTAAGATGAAACAAATGCTAAAGGATATTGATGCCAACCTTTTTAATACTATCATAGTGTATAAGATTGATCGTATTTCACGTAAATCAAAAGATTCCATGGAAATTGCTGAACGATGCGAACAGGCTAATATTAGCTTGATAAGTCTTAGAGAGAATTTTGACTATGCAACCCCTATGGGAAAAATGGTATTTCAGATGATGAGCAATATTTCAGAATTTGAAAGGAATGTTATTGTAGAACGCGCCAAAATGGGCATGATACAACGTGCTAAGGAAGGGTACTACAATGGAGGTAGAGTTCTCGGATACGATAGCATCAATAAAGAGTTAGTCATTAACGAAGAAGAAGCCCATGTAATCCGCTTAATTTTTGATTACGCTGAACAAGACCTAGGTTACAAGGCAATTGTATCCCGTATAAATACCATGGGCTATAAAACAAAACGAGGACATGATTTTTCCATTAATACCATTAAACAAATCCTAGACAATCCAATTTACATAGGTAAAATTCGTTTTAATATGTATGAAAATTGGGCTGAGAAACACCGCAATGGAAAGAACGAGGATTATATTTTAGTTGATGGAAAACATGAAGCCATCATTGAACAAGAGCAATGGGATCGTGTACAGCAATTTCGTAAAAAACGTTCTGTAAAACCTGCACGTTCTAATAAACCATATATATTAAATGGTCTAGTTCGTTGCCCAAAATGTGGGTATGGAATGGTTTCAGCATCATCGAAAGGCTCAAAAGGTAAGAGGTATCGTTACTATGTATGTGGACAATTTCACAATAAAGGTAGCAAAGCATGTAGTGCACATTCCATACGTGCAGATCTTGCGGAGCAGCAGGTAATGGAAGAATTAAAACGTATTGTATCTGAACCATATGTATTAAATCAAATTATTGATAATGTTAATGTGAAGCGTAGAGATGCTTTGACTCCAATTAATGATGAGATTAAGGTACTACAATCTAAGTTAAATAAGGTAGAAGTTCGGATTAACAACATAACTGAGCAATTAATGGACGACCCTTCATTAGTAGCCATTTTCAAACCGAAGCTAAAAGGGCTTACACAGGAACAGCAAGATTTTCAAAACAGGATTGAAGCATTAAATAGTGAATTAGGAGAATGTGATACAACGCCTATAGATGCACAGGCACTTCATCACCTTTTAAGTAACTTTGAGAAAGTAATGCAAGATGCTAATCCCGAAAGACAAAAGGCATTACTCCGCTTATTCATAAAGAATATACAGATTAGTAAAGAGGCACCTCGAGGGATTGGGAGACATATAGAGAAGATAAATCTACACTTTGACTTTACAATGGAAGGTTTAGAGGAACAGTCATTGGAGCTATTGGATGCAGTTGGTATGGATTATATTGAGCCAGTGGAGAGTTGGATGCTGGAAAAAAAGGATGGTAAAATGTTGAGCGAAATGATGGATTCGCTTAATATTTTACCCTTAAAAGATGTACGGTTCCCCCCTATTAATCCTAAACCCCCGATAAACCTGCTCCAACAACACCAACCGCATCAACTGATGTGGAAACGTCATCTTCGAAAAGGACAGCGCATAATCACTCCGCTTCTGCACCGCCTCACTAATCCCAAGTGACCCACCAATCACAAACGCAATCTTACTCTTCCCATAAATAGCTAGCTGATCCATCTTATTCGCCAGCTGTTCCGAGCTAATCATCTTGCCGTTAATCTCCAATGTAATCACATACGTATCCTGCTGCACATGGGAAAGAATCCGTTCGCCTTCCTTGCGCTTCACTTCCTCCATTTCCGCATCACTCATATTCTCCGGTGCCTTCTCATCCGCTACCTCCACGATATCCACCTTGGCATAGGCAGATAATCGCTTCAAATACTCCGCGATACCTTGCTTTAAATACTTCTCTTTTAATTTTCCAACCGATATAATCGTTATTTTCATTAATTTCCCGTCCTTTTCGCGTGCTGTCTTCATTAGTGTATCAAATCCAGCCTGTTTTCACACTTATCGACCTGTCTACTTACTATCGTTTTTACTTTCCCATAATATTACGGCTACGTAAAGAATACATTAGATTGATGAAGAAAAAAGGGGAGATAATGACTTGAAGGATTATATAGAGAGTGCTTCATATGAGCATCAATTTTGGCTGCGTGTCCTGCGTGATCATGCAACCTTTATTCATGAGTCGCTATATCCAGAAGAAGAGGAGAACATCGAGAAGGCAGAAGCATTTAAGCACACATTTGATACCTTATTACAGAAGGCGGATGATCTTTCGGATCATAATGTCATTGCCTTTACTAAGGAGGCGGAGACGGGGGCTGAGAGGCTAAGGGAATTTAAGCTTTCTATTTTGAGGAGGGAGCTTTCAGGGGATATCGGCGTCCATCTTACTCCGACACGCTTGAACCATATGGTCAATGAGTTGGATGAATATGTATTGGTGATAAGCAATTTAAAAGAAGGAAAAGCTGCCCCCGTCTTTCATGAATTACATCATCACTTAATCTGGCTACCTGTTGCCTCTGGTCATGCAGGATTAATTCAGGCAGAGCTAGATGGGGTGGAAAAAGGGTTGAAGGGGAAAAGCCAGCAGTTTGCTATGCAATTTGACCAATTTTACGTAAAGGCTATTGAGCTTACCGGATATTTGCGAACAAACCTCACCACCTTTCCTGCCTTAATGAAGTTCCATGAGGATGTGGAAGTCGAGATGAACTTATTTCGGAATTTTCTTCAAGAGCTAAAGGAAATGGTACGATCGGATATGGTATTACGCACCTTCTCTATGCTTACCGCAGACCATATGGACCGGGAAGTTGGCTACTTTTTAAACAAGCTTGCCCAATCAAGAAAGATGAGCGGTCGCGATAATGACCCAACACCTTAATCGATAAAAGAAGAAGCTTCTATTTAAGGCCATTGGCTAAAACGATTCTAATAGGTTTATAACGTAATTTATTTTAATATTCAAAAACAAACAGTACGAACCTTGCTCGAAAGAACACCGAGAACCTTCTATCGCTCCCTCAAATCAGCTAATCTGTACAAAACAGGGCGACTTTTAATAAGCTTTCATATGCCAAAAAAATTAGGGATTGCCCTAAGCAATCCCTTCTAAGCAAAGTTCTAATGTACAGCTCCGTTCTTTCTCTTTTTCCGAGAATCCACCACCATATGAAACGCCATCGCTAACCCAAATGCAAAAAACCCCACAATAACGACGTTTAATACAATGCCTACAAAACTAGTACTCGGTAAATAAGCAAACAGCAAAGCCATAGGAATTAAAAATACCAGATCCAACAAGCCCATTCGATTAAAAACGTGTTTCAAATCATCCACGATCATCACCCAATCCTTGTGAATTTACAGTACGCCTCAAGCTTTATCCTTACCGAAAAGCCCTAATGCTTGGTGAAGATAATAACAAACTGCACTATAATTCTCTCCACCCAACCAGGATAACGCTTTCTTTAATAACAGAGTAAGCAAAAATGGAATAATTTTCAATACTAATGAAAGATGAAATAACGCTTTTTACTTCACTAATAGAATCTCATTTTAATACACGAATAAATACCACTATTCCCAATATCCTCACACCACTTTCCCCTCCCTAAAATCCAATTTACATACCAGAATCCCCCCAACACACGGTTATCCATTGACATTCATCGACATATATTTACAATGAACTTAGAGAATTCTATATTTTCCTACTGGGATGACTAGTATCCTAGCCATTTATTAGGATTTCCTACAGTGAAATTACGCCTTACTTCATTTAAAAAGAACCTATGCCGATACAATAGAAGTGCATTTATGAAAAGGAAGGCGCTACATACTAGATTAGGACTAACACTTGATTAGAAAGGGGGATGATCGTGCATCAAGTTAAGCTGCTCCAGTTGATCCGTATTCATAAGCAGGGTGATACACACTATTTACATATCATGCTTCATGCCAACGAGAAGACTACTTATTATTGGCAAGTAGACCGGGAGACAGCAATTCGGCTGCAAGCCATTACTGATTTTTCAAAAGGGTACTTCTACCAGCTATCATGGGATACAACCCATCGTCAAAGTCACATCACCCAGACATATCGTAACGAAAGCAAGAATTTGGGTTTTATTTGTTCCAAGCGTTATGCAGAACAGCTTACACAGATTCAGCATGCGGAATCTACCGAACAATTGGAGGAGCTAGCCTTTTTATCTCGTAATCTAGCATTTAAGCAGGAAACTAGCTTGTCCGGTTCCCGAAAGCAGCGAAAACAACGCAAACTTCCTTGGCCACTTACTGCTACTTTCATTTTACTACTTGCTATCTTGTCTTCCTTTACTTGCCACGCGATTTTTACCAATGTGAATGCAGACTCAGAAAAACAGGAAGAGACGCCAGAACAGCCTATACAAGAAGAGCCGAAGCCAGAGACCATGCTACCTGAGGATACGATGCCCTTGGAGGAAAAAAGGGCGATTCCTGCAGTCGCATTAAATGCGGAGATTTCCTCGGGGCTTGATGAGGGAATGGTTGCCCTTACGTTCGATGACGGGCCTTCCGACTATTCGAAGCAGATTGTCGATATCTTAATGGAATTCGGCGCTGGTGGGACGTTCTTTTTGATTGGGTCCAATATGGACGAGCATCCGGATAGTGTGGAGTATATCCATGACAATAACTTCTCGATTGGCACCCATTCGTTGAATCATATTAATTTTGCCAGCAGCTCTTTAGCAACGCAAAAAGGGGAACTGCAGCAATCCATTGAGATGATAGAGGCTGTCACTGGGGAAGCGGTAACCTTATTCCGTCCGCCATATGGCCAAATGAATGAAGATACAAAGCAGCTTTCGCGTGAATTAGGACAGCGAATCGTCCTATGGAATAATGACCCCAAGGATTGGGAATCACGTAATGCCAGCAACATCCTCCAACAGGTGAAATCACAAGACGTATCTGGCTCTATTATTCTCCTTCATGAGACCGAAGCAACCGTAGAGGCACTACCGGAGATTATTTCCTATTTACAAGAACAAGGCTTACAGCTTGTTTCATTACAATAGATTCAGAAATAAAAGGGAAAGGAGTACAAAAGCTTGAAAAGGAAACGTAACAAGAATCGTTTGCTGACCTTTACAATTCTATCGAATGATGCGAATCAGGTCGTCAAACGATTCCATATGAACAAAGCTTTTTTTTACAGCCTGATGGTGCTTCCCATTATTCCGGTTATCGCACTCATATACTTCATGACGATGAATCAACATAGTCAGGCTGAAATCGAAGAGCTAACTGCTCACTTACAGCTAGAAACAGCAAAAAGTGAGAAGCTTGAACGAACGGTTTCGATTTTAGAGGAGGAAACCGGGGAAACAAAGGAAAGACTAGTGGAGCTAACCGCGCTGGAGGAGCAAATGCGCCAATACATCGATGAATTACCTACGATTGTAGAGCCGAGCGGTGGTCTACAGGTTTTAGCGGATGAAACGAATATGGTCGAAACAGAAGATGGCCTTATAATTCCGTCCTCTGAGCTACTAGAACGATATAAGCAGACACTTGCCATGGTAGACGAGATTAGTGAGGAGCTACAGTATACACCGACCGCCTGGCCTACGAACCCGAATACCATCACCTCTGATTTTGGCATTCGTAATGACCCACTAAATCGTTCCTCTTCCTTCCATAGTGGTATCGATATTCGTGGTCAGTATGGGACACCAGTATACGCTACGGCTGATGGACGGGTTACGTTAGCGAAGTATTATGGCAGCTATGGAAATACGATCAAAATTAAGCATTCCGACACGTACGAAACCTTATATGGTCACTTAATGAGCATAGACGTGGAGCAAGGCGATATGGTGAAGAAGGGCGATATTATCGGCGAGATTGGTAGTACTGGTCGCAGCACTGGACCACATCTGCATTACGAGGTACTACAGAATGGCGAGCCCGTTGATCCGAAGCCATACTTTAATATTTACGGCGAATTCGATATCGAATAGCCATTCAGAAAGGATGTCATGAGAATATTGAATAAGAAGAAAATGGAAAAGGTAATCGAGACGATTATCGGTTCAGAAACTGTCATTGAAGGAAAAATCACCCTACCGACTAGTCTACGCGTAGACGGTAAAATACTTGGTGAAATTGAGTGTAGTGGCGATGTCTACATCGGGCAAAACGCCTATGTCGAGCCAAGCATTAAAGCAAAGAATATCGTCATTGCCGGGGAAGTAAAGGGCGATATCGAAACATCGGAAAAGATTCAAATCGAGGCAAAAGGAAAACTAACCGGTACTGCCACCTCACGCGGAATCATCATTGAGGATGGTGGGATATTTAATGGAAACAGTGTCATCGTCGATAGCGATGAAAAAGGAACTAATAAGAAAAAAACAGAAAAGATTGTGGCTAATTCATAGAGGGGAGATTGGTAGATGTCAGAAGCTCAGTTTATCGCATTGCAGAATGAACTCTTTCAGCTTTTTCAGGAGGGGAATATCGCTCGCGTTTATCCGCTGATTGAAAAGGCAGAGCAAACCTTTCCCAATCGATTAGATAAAATTATCTTTTGGAAAGCATGTGCCTATGCGACGGAACATAAGCTTACCGATGCCCTAACCGTGCTTCAAGAAGGGTTAGCGAAGGGAATTTGGTGGAATCCCATCCTCCTTACGCACGACCCAGATTTGAAAGAACTGCAAGCATTAGATGAATTTCAAACCATTGTTAGCAGATGTAAAGCGATCGTGGAAAGTACGAAGCAAGTCGCTACTTCTCCACTTTTTACCTATGGGAATGTACGGGCAGAAATTGGCTTATTTTCATTACATATGAGGGGGACGAATGCCGCTGACTTTGCACCGTATTGGCTAGATGAACAGACGTCACAGGACTACTTTTTCGGCTTTCCACAATCCTCACAAGTCTTTGGCTATAATGCATTTTGTTGGGACAATCAAGAGCTCATGCTAGAAGACCTAACAAGGACCTATGCAGAATACAAGGCAAAAGGGAATACAACGGAAGATATACTAGCAGGCGGTTCACAAGGTGGCAAGCTAGCGATTGAATTATCGCTAAAGCAAACATTTCAGACGAAGGGATTTATTGCCGTTATCCCAGCAATACAAGACCTCTCCGGGTTCGAGAGGATAATTGCGGAAAATTCGCGTGACACCGTGCGTGGTGTAATCATTACCGGTGACCAGGATCCATTCTATGAGAAGACGGTTCAATTAGCGGAGCTGTTTAAGCAGCATGGTATACCGTGTAAATTGATTACAATTAAGGGGCTCGGGCACTTTTTCCCAAGTGATTTTACGGGATTGCTGTCCGAGGCAGTGGATTATGTGCTGGATAGATAGGCAGTGGGAAGGGGGAATTTCTATTATTAGGGATTCCTTCCTTTCAGGTCTTTACTAAAATTATTCTCCAACTAATCGTGATTTGCCTTTCCATAAGTCTTTCTAATTCAATATTCCCTGTTTCCGTTCCTACATATTAACATAGTATATGTTTCATGCCACTTACTATAACAGAAATATTACAGAACACGACTTTATATAAGCCTAATAGAAAAGCTGTGATAATAAATCTGACTCACAGTTCATATTATTCAAGATTTTCTGCAATCCTTTTTAGTTCTTTCGCACGAGAGATAATAAAATTTGTCATATACTTTTCTAAAAATAATTTGTCTGCAATAATACCAACTATACCAAGAGGTGACTTATACTTAAAGATATCTATCATTATAGTCCCGCCATTCTCTTCTACGAACCGATGGGTATGTGTAAAAGAATTAAACGCTCCTTTTACCATAACATCAACAAACATGGTGGGCTTTTCCATATGAGTTACTTTTACTGTTAATTTTTGTCTAATACCAAAGTGAGTAGCTTCCCAAGTAACAGTATCTCCCTTTTTTAATAAACCTTGTGTAACCCCACCAACAGCTTTTTCCTTTGTTTTAGAAGTAGTTAGAGTATGTATTTCTACGTTTCTAGCAAGGTCAAAGCATACATCCAGCGATGCTTGAATAAATTGCTCATGCTTAATAATAGGCATTAGCTAGCTCCTTTATAAGAATATTATTATTACCTATATTCATATCCTCTTTCACTTAATTGGATAAGAATACCGAAATCTTATAATAAATGTAACTCTTGCTAAGGCAGATTAACAGTTACATATTCTAGATACCCAATGAAAATCTTTAACAACCTTATATAATCCCAAAGTATCACTATGAGCGATAGTTTAAGAATGGTCAAGTGTGATTGATATTACTATTAACTTTATGGAAACGGTTGAATTTTTACTCAATACCCTCTCTATCGTTTCACCTACTAAATGGTATACCGTGTAACTTGATTACGATTAAGGGGCTCGGGCACTTTTTTCCAAGTGATTTTACGGGATTGCTGTCTGAGGCAGTGGATTATGTGATGGATAGATAGGCAGTGGGGAGGGGGAATTTCTATTATTAGAGATTCCTTCCTTTTATGTCTTTACTAGCGATGGTGGCATGATTATACCTTCTTTAGTACAACATTTCTTATAACTTGTATCAACATAACTAGTAAACTTGCTATTCCAATTGATCGAAGAAAAGAACGATACTCCCCATCCCAGATAAGCATACCCAGAAATGAAACAATGGACATGATGATGAAGAGAAGCGAACTATTTTTCTCTTGCTTAAACATGGCACATATACTATACGATAGTATACTAATCCCCAGAAACAAACCTAATCTTATTAGGATCTCCATATGATGATCCACTCCAACTAATCGTGATTTTTTTCCATAAGGATCTCTACTTCCAAAGTCTTTGTTTACGTTCCGACATGGTTTCTTCCGAATGAAGTAGCGCCATTACTTCCATCGACTATTCTTCTGCAGCAAGCTCTCTAGCTTCTCATCCGCATTCAAAAGCACACGCTTCATCTCTTTTATCCTTTTTTCCTTCTGCTCCATTTCCTCATATTTCACTTGGAAAAGATCCTTGATTTGCAGGATATTATCGTATTCCGCTTCAGTCAATTTTCTTTCCGGATCAGCATCCTTTGACCAATCGAACAGCAATTTGATCTCCTGAAGGGCAAAACCAGTATCTTTTAATTTAATGATCGTTTCGATTGTTTGTTTATCTTCCTCGGAATAATCTCGGTGCTTCTGCTTCATGACAGGTTGGATGAGGCTTATTTTTTCATAATAACGTATGGTGTCCTTACTGAGACCTGTTAGCTTAGAAAATTGAGCTAATTTCATCATTTCACCTACTAAAGTAAATTGCGGATAAGTAAAAAGGTTAATAAAGTGTGGAAGGCAAAGCGTGTCATATGATGCCTCCAATTAATTCTCCCCTGCGTTTTCATTCCCTCTATAATTGCTAATACATGCAAGAAAACAAACGCTAGAACAAAGGAGATGACGACGTTTGTTTTATTGGGTATCCACATGATGAAAAGCATACTAATGGATACCAATAAGAATAAGCATCGCTGGATTTGAAATCCCTTTTCCTTCCATTGTGCAATTGCCGCTATTCCTGTTAATACGGCATACAGCCCCGCTAAGCTATATGTAATGATTACCATGCTATTCACTCCTCTCTTTTATTTCATTTATCATAAAAGATGGAGTGAACTCCATGTCAACCTAGAAATATGAACTGCTTTATGATAATTTCCAAGCCGGAATTAACGAATGGAAATCAAAAAAATAACTCATGAAGATATGAACAATAGTATAAATAAGCAAGATTGTGCTATAAGTTAGAAGCCACTTTAGAAATGGCTTCTTCAGGAATACATATAATAGCAGCATTCCTACTGGAAATGGGGTTAACACGATGAGCCAGATAGGCGCACCAAATGCCTCGGTAAGGGCACCAAGGGTTACAACAGCGGTACCGATAACAAACGCCTTCCAGAGTGCTATACCATTTTTCACTACATGACTCCCCACGTAATAAGACAAGGATGTAAGGGTAACAGATAATAGATAACTTATAAAATAGCTCATTTTACACACTCCATTTTTTCGATTTAGACGGATCTCGTTACTATATATTATCAAGATACCGTAGTGTGGTAGGTGAGACTACTGTCGGTGGTCATGATATGGCTAAATGGAGTGTGACTTGAGTAATTTTATTTTCTTACTTAGTAGGAATGCTAACCTACAAAGTATAGAAAGCTAATAAGGATAAAATAATTAATTTCTAATGCAGCATAGGGAACGTAGGGAAAATATACAAAGTAGGACATGCGCCCTAAATTAAATAAGATGCACCCATCCTACGTGAACATGCGCCCAATACCAAAGATCATGCACCCTTCTTGTGAGAACATAAGCCCAAAGTGGAGGTAGATGCGACCGACACGGGAGAGGATGTGCCCTAAACCGAAGAACATGCGACCGACTCAAGAGTACATGCGCCCGCGCACACCCCAGATACTACCTTTCACGGCAACCTTGAACCCTTTCTATTTTACACTCTCGTAACCTTAAAAAAATCCTCATATAACTCCATAATGCCATCCCTCTACCCGAGAACCTTCCCTAAATCATTCCATTCATAGGTTAATAGATTCAATTCTACTCCCGCCATTTTAATTTTCTCCGTTTTCGCTAGCGTAGCACCATAGCGTTCATAAAAATAACGGCTGCTGTTTGCCTCTAACACTTCCACAAACACCTTCTTATAGCCTAGCTGCTGTAAATGCTGGAAAAGCTGGGTAAGTAGTTTGATTCCAATTCCCATCCCTTGGTATTCTTCTAGCAAATAAATCGACGTAATGTCTCCGGAGTTCGGAACATGATTATCCTCTCTCTTCCCACAATCAGCGAATCCAACAATTTCTCCTTCATCCGTTTCCGCTACCAATACATAATTATCTTCTCGAGCAATATTGTTCTTCCATAGTTCTGTGCGCTTCTCATAGGATAAATTATTCAAGAATGACTCCGGGAGAATTTTTCGATAGGTTGTTCTCCAACTATCAACATGGACTTTGGCAATACCTGCTGCATCTGAAATTACTGCTTTTCTAATTTTCACGGGAACCCCTCTTTCTATTTTGCTATTCTTATACCAGTTTAAATACCCTTTATCTGAAAATACATACGACTATTATAACAATTTCTCACCACTTTTGTTTGTCTATACAGAATTTTTCTAATGTTAGTTACCTATACATATGATAAGATTAACTATAAATGCACGGGAGAGGATAGCTTGTTTTCATTTGATGTGGATGGTGAAATTACCTTAGGGTTATTAGATAAGCGTAATGCCGAAGAACTGTTGCATTTAATAAATTATTCTCGTGATGAATTACGAGAGTGGCTAGGGTGGATCGATAGTACGACTACGATTCATCATTCGATACAATTTATCGAAGCGAATTGGGCTATATTTGAGGAACGAAGTGGATTAATAGTAGGGATATTTTACCGTGGGCGACTTGCTGGGATGGTTGGCTTTAATACCATTGACTGGGTAAACCATATTGGCATTATCGGCTACTGGCTAGGAAGTCCTTTCCAAGGATATGGGATTATGACGAGATCAGTAACGGCCATGATTGATTATGGCTTTAACCAGCTCAGCTTAAATCGAATTGAAATACGAGCAGGCTTTGAAAATGTCAAAAGCCGGGCAATACCCGAGCGATTAGGCTTCCAAATGGAAGGAAGGATTCGCCAGGGGGAATGGTTGTATGACCATTATGTAGACCTCGTCCTATACGGGATGCTTGCATCGGAATGGGACTATTAAGGAGAAATTAGTATGAAGTTTTACCTTGCATCTGGATTGGAAAATAGAAAGCTAGTCCAATATGTTCGCGATCGTCTCTTACAGGCGGGTCATCATCAGACATATGACTGGACGAAAAATGAACGAGCAACAACTGAAGCTACGTTGCGCGATATTGGTACTGCTGAATGGAAAGCAGTCATGGAAAGTGATGTTGTGTTGGTGCTTCTTCCTGGAGGAAGGGGGACACACACGGAGCTTGGGATAGCACTTGGCATGCAGAAGGAGATTCATCTGTATTCCAAGGAAAAAATAGACCCGGCTACAGCTACGACCTTTTACTATGTAGACGGTATTCAGCATCATAATGGGAGCATTGATTCCTTTATCGATGCTATCGTATCAATCGAGAAATAGATAGAGACGGAGGAAATAGAGTGACAACGATATATCTAGTACGACATGGGGAAACAAATTGGAATGCGGAAAAAAGAATGCAAGGTCAAACCGACATACCGCTAAATGATAAAGGTGAACAGCAGGCAACACTTTGTGGTGCTGCACTAAAGCCGGAAGATTATGATGTGGTCATTTCTAGTCAATTACAACGAGCAAAGCGAACGGCAGAGATCATCAATCAGTACTTAGGGCTTCCTTTTGAAGTGATGGAGGATTTTGCGGAACGTCACTTTGGTGATGCTGAGGGACTAACATTTGATGAGCGTAATGAGCTTTATCCTGATCATGAGTATCCGAATCAGGAGGAATTAGAAGCTTTCTCCACAAGAGTAATGAATGGCTTGGAAAAGGTTCGCCAAAAGCATCCGAATAAACGGGTATTGTTAGTTGCCCATGGTGCTGTTATTTATCGTATCCTATCCAATCTTTCCGAGACGGAACTCAATCTTTCCGGAAGAAAAATTGAGAATACGAGCATCTCCACGATTTATTGGCAGGATAGTAACTGGGTAATCCAGGATTATAATCGAATCGATCATTTAAAACAAATAACGAAGGCTTAACTTATTGGAGTGAATCCTATGAAATATACTAATTCCCTAGAAGGAATAACGGAAGAAATGTTGCAGGGGTTCTTTGTCGACTGGCCCAACCCACCTAGTCCGAAGACCCATTTAAGCTTGTTAGAAAAAAGTAGTCATGTCGTGATAGCAATTGATGAGGAGCAAAATCAGGTGGTTGGTTTTATTACCGCCATTAGTGATGGCATTCTTTCCGCTTATATTCCGCTTCTTGAAGTTCTACCTGCATACAAGACGAAGGGGATTGGCACCAAATTGGTGGAGCACATGCTAAGTGATTTAAGCCATCTTTATATGATTGATTTAGCATGTGATGATGACCTAGTCCCTTATTATGAACGATTTGGGATGCAAAAGTCTACCGCTATGATGCTACGAAACTATGACCGTCAGTCTGGTAATTAACGATATGGGGACTTTTCTATGACACCGGAATTAAAATTACGCCCACTTGCTTTAGCTGATTACGATGTGGTCCTTCGCTGGAGTAGGGATGATATATTTTGCTCGTATAATGGATGGGCGCTTCACCGGGACCCAGAGGAATTATATCAGTGGTGGAAGCATTGTGTGGAAAGGAATAAGAATAATTTTGTTCGCCTAGGGGTGACGTGGCAGGACCAGCTCATTGGTTACGCAGATTTGGCAGAAATAGCGGACAATGCGGCGGAATTAGGAATTGCTATCGGAGAGCGTCGTTTATGGGGAAAGGGACTTGGGTATCATGCCTGTAGGAAGATGATCGATTATGGTTCTGAGAACTTCGGGATTACGACGTTTTATGCAGAATCCCACGAATCCAATACCCGTTCTCGCAAAATGCTGGAGCGACTAGGGTTTAAAGAAATTAGTAGAATTGGTACGGATAGCTATTTAGGTGTGGATACCCAACTAATTCAATATCAATTAAAGTAGAGCCAGGACCTGATATGGGTCACTGGTTTTTTAGTTTTTACGAATATATGTTCTTGTTTTTGCTTTGAAACTAGTTTATAATTAATAATAGAAAATTTCTGAAAAGTGGTGTTTCCCATGAAAAATATCCTATCCGAAGATGCGTTACTAGAAGAAATATTGGATACCGTCCGCTCCCGGTTTCCTATCGACTTCTTCCAGGCTGAACCGATTAAACGAGGTTGGTTAAATTTAAAATGGAAAGTCCACACCGATCAAGGGGAGTTTCTACTCAAGCAGTATAACAAAGACCGATTGAAAAAGTATTCGATTCCGCAGCTCAAACAAATTTTCACCCAACAAAACCGTCTCCATCACCTTGGCTTCCCTTGTCCCGAATTAGTTTCAAATCAGGATGAGGTCTTCTTCCAAACATCAAGTGGCGAACAATTTATCATGATGGAATTCTGTTCAGGTCAGTTAGCTTCACCCGGTAAGTTAACCGATGAGCAACTATACTATTTAGGATTTTACACAGGAAAAATGCATTCCTTATTAAACGATGGGAGTTTACCTCCTAAAGCAAAACCCGTTTTCCTCCCTCCTACTAAAGAAGAACGGATTACCTATTGGAATAAGATATATGAGGAAATTGATCAAGCTAAGAAAATAGCACTCTTACCGATCATAGAGAAACAATTGAAGTTGACGGAAGCTTTTCCATTGGATCAGCTTCAGCTTGATTCTATAGGCTGGTGTCACCGCGATTTATGGGTAGATAATCTATTATTCCAAGATAGTCATCTGTCTGCAATACTTGATTTTGACCGAATGGACGTTGACCATCTTCTATTGGATGTCGGACGGGCTGTTCTCTCTGGGGCATTGGATGACGATTCGCTTCGTATCGACGGCGTAAAAGCCTTTGTCCAAGGGTATGGCCATTTCTATCCGACTGGAGTTCGGTTTATTACGGATGCCTTAATATTAGTATGGTACTTAGAGAGTGAATGGTGGTTGGATGCAAAGATGGATGTTCGTCAAGGTCCACCGAAACGATTTATACAGGAAATGTTCTGGCTTTCCGAACATCTTCTGGAGTTAGATGAGATGTTAGAAGGAATATAGCATTCCCATTTCCCGGGAAATATCGACATACGTTGTCGAATCAGAAAGGAAAGGAAGTTACGCTAATGTATACATTTTTTCAATATAATTGGCAGGTTCGGGATGAGTGGTTTACCTGGTGTGAACAACTCACTAAAGAAGAACTTTTAAAAGAACGGATTGGGGGACATCACAATATCCTCCATACGTTATTACATATTATCGATGTGGAATATAGCTGGGTCCGTGCGATGCAACAAAAGGAGGATATCCCGTTGGATTTCAGCAGCTACGGGGAAGTTCATCAGGTTAGAGAATTATCTCACCAACGTCGGGATGAAATAAAGGGCTTTTTACAATCCGATGAGGCAATCTCTCATGAACGTGTTACAGCGCCTTGGATGGAAGGTAGTTTTACACGCAATGAAATTCTCCATCATATTATTGCACATGAAATTCATCATATCGGCCAGCTATCGATCTGGGCTAGAGAGCTCAATCTGAAGCCTGTGTCGGCCAATGTGATTTTTCGGGGATTATTTTAGGAGGCGAGAGTTGGTATGATCGTGAAAACGAGTGATGACGTAAATCTACATGTTGAACGAGAAGGAACTGGCATGCCATGTCTATATCTTCATGGCGGGCCTGGATATTGGAGTAAATCCTTTCAGCATCTTGCAGGGGATTTACTACATAAGGATCTAAAGCTAGTCTATTTAGATCAACGAGGGTGCGGACGGTCTGACTTAGCAGAGAATGGGGATTATACATTGGACCGGCTACTCCTGGATTTGGAGGAGGTCCGATTGGAGCTACAAATAAAAGAATGGTATGTGATGGGGCATTCCTTTGGAGCATTGCTCGCCATGAACTATGCACTGAAATACCCTAATGCAGTGAAAGGGATTATTCTTTCTAATGGGACATTGCATATGAAGGAATCCTTTGCACATCAGATTCAGAAAGGACGGGAACTACTTGGGCTAGAGCAGGACAGCATTAATGCCGAGGAATATCGTATCCCCGATTTAGTAGATACGTTCTTTTCCACCGTCATGCAATTAATGGAGAAAAATCTATTTTATAAGCTTCAATATCAGTCTATTGCGGATAAGGAAAAAATGGATGAAATAGATGCTCAATTAGACACCCAACCAGATTTCCAGCAGCATATTTTTTCTTCTGAGGAGTATTTTCAAGACTTTAAAAAGCTTACACCACTCATAGCTAAACCTGTACTAGTATTATCGGGGAAATATGATCATGCGATTGGACCGGACCATCAAGAGGGGTTTGATTTTAAAGATGCGATTTTTCAACCATTAGATAGTGGACACCATCCATATCTTGATTGTCCAGAAGAATTTAAGAAGGCTGTTATAGGATTTGTTACGGCTTCAAAATAGGGATTATGACTAAGTATCGAGCATCTCCTTTAGAGGTTCAAGGCAATGGAACACCTATAACCCTAGGTACTAGTGCAGTAAACAGGACATACTTTACTAGTACCTAGTAGCTAACATGATCCCCTGGGATTTCTACACGTTATCCTTTTCTTAGCGATAAGATGTTCAAAATGAATCGTCCTCCAAAGCTCATCGTCAACAATCCGAACGTAATGTAAAAGAGTGATTTATTAACATCCTGATTTTCTAGAAAGGCTACATAGATGATACCTACTACTGAAACGATAAAAAGTAAACAATTAAAAAAAGTGGCTAACACCGTAAACTTAGTCGAGCTGTTATTTTCAGCTACCATATGACAACCTCCTATTCCGTAAAGAAATTCCATCTACTACTAGTCTAAACGATTAAAGAATGGTTTGAAACTATTTTGATAGTATTTCTCTGATTCCCTCGGGTCATGGGAAAAGCTTAGCGCGACCACGTAGCGACGTATGGACTAGACTTAACTGTAGCGATAAAGGATACGCGGCGACTGGAGGAAACTGATGTTGACTTATCGTACGGAGGTGGGGGAAGTCTTGCTAGTCAGAAGTGACCGGAGCTAGACCGCTTTGACTTTATACTATCTTACCTTGTAAAAAAAGAAGATTTGCCCGTTTTCCGTAGCAAATCTTCTCATCGCTTTAATGCATTTGTACTTTATGCAAATTAGCAAAAACACCATTTCGTTTCACTAATTCATCATGTGTTCCTTCTTCTTCGATTCCTTTTTTCGTCACGACCATAATGCGATCTGCATTGCGAATGGTCGCAAGTCGATGGGCAATAACTAGTGTCGTTCTATCTTTGGCTAAATCATTTAATGCTTGTTGAATAATCATTTCTGTTTCCGTATCTAATGCGGACGTTGCTTCATCCAGAATTAGAATTGGTGGATTCTTTAGGAACATCCGAGCAATTGCAATCCGCTGTTTCTGACCACCGGATAGCTTCAAACCACGCTCTCCAACTTGAGTATCATACCCGTCTGGTAGTTCATTTATGAATTCTTCTAAGTGTGCTCGTCTCGCAGCTTCGCGAATTTCCTCTTCTGTTGCATCTAACTTACCATAGGCGATATTTTCACGCAGTGTACCAGTAAAGAGGAACACATCCTGCTGCACAATCCCAATATGCTCACGTAAGGATCGCTTCGTCATATCGCGAATATCTATCCCATCAATCGTAATTTGCCCACTATCCACATCATAAAAACGTGGAATTAAGGAAGAGATCGTTGTTTTTCCTGCCCCAGATGGACCAACAAAAGCGACCGTCTCTCCTGCATTAATATGGAAATTCATTGCTTTTATTACCGGGCCTTGGGTTTTCTCATAGCCAAAGGTGACCTTATGGAAAGAGATATAGCCTTTTAAGTTCTTCACTGGCTTAGCATTTGGTCTATCCTGCACATCCGGCTCTGTATCAAGAATATCAATAAATCGTTTAAATCCTGCCATTCCTTTTGGATACATTTCAAGTAAGGCACTAATTTTATTGATTGGGTTAAACAATACATTCGTAAATAAAATAAAACTTACTAATTCCCCATAGGACATATGGTTGTTAAAGGTTAGCCATGCACCGTAAACTAAAACAATTAAAACAATTAACCGCATCATCATGTAAATGTTGGAATGAACAAATGCCATGATTTTATAAGCGCCAACCTTTGCTTTTCTAAAGTTGTAATTATCTTTTGTGAAACGGTTCATTTCGTAATCTTCATTTGTAAATGATTGGACAACACGTACACCAGAAACAGAGTCTTCCACACGTCCGTTTACCTCTGCAATCTCTTCATACATGGATTTCCAAGCCTGATTCATTTTGATATTACTATATGTAATTAACCAAATGAGGATCGGAACGATAATCAAGATGATAACCGATAAATGGAAATTAATATTGAACATTAGGGTAAATGCACCAACAAATGTCATAAATGCGATAAATAAATCCTCTGGTCCATGGTGGGCAAATTCCCCGATATCAAAAAGGTCATTGGTGATTCTACTCATAACATGTCCTGTTTTCGTATTATCAAAAAAACGGAATGACTGTTTTTGTACATGCTGGAATAAATCCTGGCGCATGTCGGTTTCAATATTGACACCAAGCTTATGACCCCAATAGGTCACGACATATTGCATAAACGTACTTAATAAATAAACCGCTAATAGCGATACACTAACAAGCACGATTATATCCCAATTTTCAGTAGGGAGTAATTTATCGATAAACTGCTGTACGGCAATTGGAAAGGCTAATTCCAAAATAGCTACAAACACCGCACAAGTAAAATCAATAATAAAAAGCCTTTTATGAGGCTTATAGTAAGAGAAAAAACGTCTTAACATCTGTTGCACTTCCTTCTGTTATTAGATAAACGCCCATTCACTCTAGGAGTTTTTCTTAGCAGTCGGAAAGGATTCCTATTCTTTCCTATCTACCATAAACAAAACACTATAGAATCAGCGTTTCTCAATTCAGTCTCTTTTTATACTATACATTTTTGTTCACCAGAAGGAAAATGTTATGATTAGAATTTTTCAAGAAGTGAAACTTTTGATTACTTGTCAATTTTGTCCACCTTTTCGCATACATTGTAGGGAGTATCATATCGTAAAGGGGGAGATTCCGATAAAAGTGTCCTTGAATATGGCAACCTGGCTTTGTTACGCGGTTGGTTATGTGTTTATTACTTCTGGGGTAATGAAGTTAATCAATACCGATTTTCGAGCTACCTTTCATTCTCTAGGTGTCCCATTTCCTGAAACGACCTTATTCCTAGTAGCGATTATCGAATTAGGCTGCGGGGCATTAATAGCGGGTGGGATGTATGTTCGAAAAGCAAGCATGCCTTTGCTCGTAATTATGGTGGGGGCGATTTATTATTCAAAACTACCGTTGATAGCGGTAGATGGTTTTCTTGCTTTTGCCTTCCAAGCTCGGCTAGATATTGTACTTCTTATTTTGCTTCTTTTATTAATCAAGCATGTCCCGGGAAAAAGTTTTAGAGGAAATTCAGATATTAACAGATTATCAACTTAGTTTTGTTAAGTTATACACATTTTTATCCACATATGCACAAATGTTCGCAGATATTTTGTGTTTTCGATTTTATTTGACACAAAATATAGATTGCACCCTGATTTATACACATAATTTGTGAATAACTTTTTGAAAATGGGGATAAGTTGTGGGTCTTTACACAGAAAACATGAAACTTAGCTGTGAATAAAACAGCATCCTGACTCTTCACTTGGAATCAAGATGCCTTTTTCTGTCCTTATCGCTGTACATCTAATGTTAACGTTGTTTCGATTTTCTTACCTTCTCGGTAATACGTCACCTGAATTTCATCCCCGACTTCTTTTTCCTGGTACAGGATTTTTCGTAAATCAATCATATTCATGATTTGTCTTCCATCTAGATGGGTGATAACATCCAGTCGGTCTAACCCTGCTTGATCTGCAGGTGAGCGCGGCTCCACACTCCACACATACACGCCACCTTCCACTTTACTTGGAAGATTTAGCGTCTCAGACCATTCCATTCTAGGGATCTCTTCAAGCGAATAAATTTCTACTCCTAAGTATGGTCGTTTTACTTGTCCGGTTTTTTCTAACTCATCCATAATGGGCCTTGCCGTATCAATTGGGATGGAAAAGCCTATTCCTTCAACCGCTTCCTGGTTAATTTTCATCGAGTTAATACCAATGAGCTTGGCATCCATATTAATTAAGGCACCACCACTATTACCAGGATTAATCGCTGCATCCGTCTGAATAACCTCGGCTTGCCAATCTGCTCGACCATCTAAATTAAAATCCTGTGGTATCGTCCGCTGTGTCCCGCTCACAATCCCTTGCGTCACAGACCCAGAAAACATATGCCCTAACGGATTGCCAATCGCAATAACAGGCTCTCCAACCTTTAAATGCTCCGTTGATCCAAGCTCGATCGTCCGGTCTACATTAGTCCCATCTATCCGTAATACCGCCAAATCAGAGAACAAATCCGCTCCCAAAAGCTCGGCCTGTAATACCGTGTCATCATTGAGCATCACCTCAATGTCATCCGCCCCCTCAATGACATGATGGTTGGTGACGACATACGCATAGCGGGAATCTTTTTTATAAATTACCCCAGATCCCGTTCCCGCTTCACTCTCCTGCTGTTGCTCCCAAAAATCGGCCTTATGCTGTAGATTCGTAATCCCAACCACAGTAGGCGACACAACCTCCACCACCTCTGTGATGCGCGTGGAAATATCTAAGGAAACGAGCTGTTCCTTCGTGTTGTTTACCATATTCGTATGATCATTATCCTCTTGCCCCATCTCTTGGATTCTCGGAACCGCTATCGCCATCACTAGCACCCCAATAGCGACACCGAGCAAAATAGGAAGCCAATTATTTTTTCTCCTTCGATGGGGATTCGGTGGATAATGTTGATCGTAGTAACCCATATAATAGCTCCTTTATATCGAATTCCAGTTTTTATTATGTTCTGTTTTGATTGGAATAAACATGAGGTTGCATTTAGTAAGAAAATATAATAGATTTTTAGTAGAAAGGATGTGGCATATGGAATATAAAAAACGAACCAAACCAGTGGAACTAGCGGTCCTGGAAATCTTGCAGAACAGAATGGAGTTATCAGAGAAGGACAAACAGTATTTACTCCATTTGCAAAAAGGCTTTGAAGGAGAGGTGATGTTTGATACCGTGACGCGAGAGCTGGATCTAGATTGTTATGTACTGAATGATTTATTACTCCAGGTCAACCATACAACATTTCAAATTGATACCCTGATTATTGCCGACAGAATTTACTTATATGAAATCAAAAATTACGATGGAGATTTTTACTACGATACAGACCGCATTTACCGACATAAACTCGAAATCGCAAATCCACTTACCCAGCTCAACAGAACCGAAACCCTCCTTAGACAATTACTCCAGACCCTCGGAATGAACTTCACTCTCCATGCTTCCGTTGTTTTTATAAACCCCGAGTTCACCATGTATCACGCACCATCTGATAAACCTATCATTTTTCCTACACAACTAAAGCGCCATGTAAAACAACTTAATACCCTCTCATCCCGGCTAACCAACAAACATCATGCACTTGCCAAAAAGTTAGCTTCCCTTCATTTGAAGGATTCTCCTTATTCCAAGATACCAAAATATGAATATGAGGAGCTGAGAAAGGGTGTTAGCTGTAAAGTCTGTGGGAGGATCAAACTAGGAGTTGAAGGTAAACATTGTATTTGTTCCCATTGTAATCACAAGGAGTTCATTGACGATGCCGTTTTACGAAGTGTAGAGGAGTTAAGATTGCTATTCCCAAATAAAAAAATCACCATTCCCCTTATCTACGATTGGTGCAGAATCACCACCTCTAAGAAAAAACTCAGAAGAATATTAACAAAAGAATATACTTTAATACACGTCAACCGATGGTCTTACTATCAGTAACTTAGTTCAAAAGGGATTCACTACTCCCTTTTGAACTTTTTTTCTATAGGGAGATTAACTCACCAGAAAAGGAGAATGAGCTCAGACTGCTCGTATGTGTTCGTTAGCTTAAAAAAGGTATGGATAACGCTTATTTTGAAGATATTTACCGGGAATACTCTTCCTCTGTTACCTTTTCTTCTCGGCTTAACCTGATATGGTCACTGACGGCTTCTCTCTGTTACCTTTTTCGTCTCACTCCACTGAAAAAGGGCTCTGATGCTCTTCCTCTGTTACCTTTTTATCCTCGACCAACTGAAAAAGGGCTCTGATACTATCTCTCTGTTACCTTTTTCGTCTCACTCCACTGAAATAGGGCACTGATACTCTTTCTCTGTTACCTTTTTTGACTCGCCCAACTGAAAAAGGGCTCTGACACTCTTCCTCTGTTCCCTTTTTCGACTCGCCCAACTGAAAAAGGGCACTGATACTCTCCCTCTGTTACCTTTTTCGACTCGCCCAACTGAAAAAGGGCTCTGATACTACCTCTCTGTTACCTTTTTTGACTCGCCCAACTGAGAAAGGGCACTGACACTCTCCCTCTGTTACCTTTATCCCCGCTACCATCCAAAAAAGGGCTCTGACTGCTCCCCTCCATCCCATCCACACAAAAAAAGAGCGCCCGACCCCGGTCGCTCTCCCAAACCAAACTCAAACCCAAATCCCAATCCTACCCAACTTCAAACATTGCTGTTGGTACGGCTGGGTCGGTATCGTGTAAATCTATCTTTATGCCTCGTTCCTCTAAGATGTTTCCTACTGACATGCGGGCGAGGTCTTTCATGTTGTTGTCTTTACTTAAGTGTGCGAGGTAAATTCGCTTTGTATTGTTATCAATAATATCTGTTAAAGCTAGTCCACAGTCTTCGTTCGATACGTGGCCGGAGTCGCCTAGGATACGGCGTTTGACGCTCCATGGGTAACGGCCCATGCGGAGCATGCCGACATCGTGATTTGCTTCAAAGATGTAGGCGTCGGCACCTTCTACGGTTTTCTTAATTCGCTCGGATACGTATCCTAAATCGGTAACCAGTGCTACCTTTTTCCCGTTATTGCGGAAGACATAAAACATCGGCTCTGCTGCATCGTGAGAGACGCCGAATGATTCCACATCGATGTCACCGAATGTTTTTACTTCTTCCATATTAAATATAAATTTCTGGTCGAGCGATAGCTTACCGATGGAGCCCTCCATCGCCTTCCAGGTTTTTTCATTTGCATAGATTGGTAGATTATACTTTCTCGCTAGAATCCCTAATCCCTTAATATGATCACTGTGCTCATGTGTGACGAGAATCCCGGATAAGTCTGACGGTGAAACGTGAACATCGCTAAAGAGCTTGTCCATTTGTTTTCCGCTCAGGCCCGCATCCACTAACAGCTTCTCTTTATCTGATTCGATATAAAAAGCATTTCCCGTACTCCCGGATGCTAGGACACTAAAACGTAATGCCATGTTGATTCACTCCGATTGCTCTAATTTGCTAGACATTAAGTCTAGCATTTCCTGTTTAAAATCTTCATCTCCTGCAATTGCTAACGTATTATCGATACTTAATTTGATTACATTATCGACAAATTCATTGTTAACTGGAATAACTTTTCTCTCAAATGCGTCCACTAAACGACTACGAGATTCATTGATCGTAAATTTCCATGTTGGAACTAGTACTTGACGTCCACTATCAGAAGGGAAAAATGTATGGTAACCAAGTTCAAAACCTGTCACTTCTTCATTGGAAAATAATGCGTTTTTATTATATAGCTCTCGAATCGCAGATAGAGGTTTTACTACCGACTCTTCCGCATTGATTACTTCCAGTTCTCCCAAATAGGTTTGCATATAGCCAACTATTTCGTCGTTATCATTTAAGAAGGCGAGGATCATGCCATTTTGATTATAGTAAATGGTGCGAGTATCCTTTTTCTGAAAGAATATCATCACATTCCGATCACTATCCCAAGAATCAAACGTATACTCATCCCCTAAGTATACCGTACTAGCAAGCAATTGTTCTATTTCTTCCTCTTTAGCATTTTCTGGAACAGCAAAAGGCGTTTTTAAATAGGCAAGAATAAATCTATCATTGACAACTACCACATCCTGATCTTCTCTAGTGGTAATTTCCGCTATTTCATCCTCGGTAAATTGTTTTGGCTCTGTAGCCATTAAGGATTCATTCGGTACCGATTCAGGTAAATTTTCTGGAATGGTTATGTTTTCTATTTCCAGAAATGCTTGTTCCTCTGTTGACGTCGATTCCAATAAGCTTACATCATCCTGCTTTTGCACGACTAAAACGATCAAATATATATCAAGAAGTAAGAAGGAAAGGATAAATAATGATTTTATTTGACCCCATTGCATCCTTAACTCACTCCTTTCTAGGTAGGTTATCGTCTAGATTTACTTGCTGCCACCTATCATGAACTTTAACGTACCAAGCAGGTGTTAAACTAATCGCTATATCAGAAAGAGGGGTTAGTCGATACCCAATTTTAATATCTTGAATATCAGCCAATGAATAAATGGAATCCTCACCCTTCAACCAATTAATTAGCTTTTTACCAGAAGGGATTCTATATTCCTCTCCCTCTACTACATAAGAAATAGAAAATAATGGTTGCCTGTGCTCTATTATCTCCGTACTTGTTAACCGTTGTTCAATCATCGTAACATTATCTGGGTGAAAAACAGGATACCCCTTATAGTACATCAGATACTGAATGTCATTGTATAGCGTGTCAATATTCTCTAGGTGATACTGATTTGGCCAACCATTGAACCCGTTAATCTCGGAAATACTTTTATCTAATATCTCTATTGCGGTCATCGGATTTCTAGTTGCTTGCGCATAAATGAATTCCATACTTCGAATACTACTCTCTTGATTAAAAACTTGCATTGATCTAGGACCATCCTGATACCAAAGCGTCTGATCTGCTGTAACATTCTCTATGACCGCTGAAGGATCTAAGAATAACGCATTCTTTAAAACAGAATAAGGCAATTTTTTGATCCTTAGATCATATTTCATTAAATTACTAGGTTCTATCGGAACAAAGATCGGGTAGTCCTCAGACTCTAGCATCGTATACTCTTCTAAATCGGTTAAGTTCGAGATAGTACTATATAATAGATCGTATTTTTGAGCATTATTTACATCTGCTCGTAGCTGTGTTTTTCCATCCACCGAAAGAAAGCTAAATGTCATCGATTGTTCGCTTTCATTAAACGTGACATAAACCCGTTCAAAACTCCCATTTTCTGGAACGTTAAATTCATCCGGATTATTTACTGTAAAAAGGTTCGGAATGACATCCATCGGTAATGCCTCTGGGAAAATTAATTCTACTAAATATCCCTGTGTTACATTCGGCCTTCCATTTGCCTCCGTTATACGGAAGTTGTATAGAACCCACGAGGTCATGTCCTTAAACAATTTCGTACTCTCTTCTGGATTGGAAAAACTAAAGTAATTATTTTCATATTTACTAAAAATCATTTGACTAGGCACCACGAGTGAGTTCCTAGTTTCCGTCGTACCACCTAAATCTAATTCGTTTGGATCTAATAATTGCTCTTCCTCTAACGTTTCTTTATCCGGATTATAATTCCACAGGCTATAGGACAGAATAAGGCTAATTCCGACTAGTATAGCTAAAATATATGTCTTGATTACTTCTAGCTTCATGAATTATTCCTCCGCTTCTTACCCATTAGCGGGAGCGTAAATAATATCGTCGTTCCTTTGCCTTCTTTACTTTTTGCCCAAATTCTGCCGTGGTGTGCTTCTACTAATTCCTTCGAGATAGCAAGACCTAATCCGGTACCGCCAAGCTTTCTCGTACGTGCTTTATCCACTCGGTAGAATCGTTCAAAAATCTTCTCCAGCTTGTCATAAGCAATTCCCATACCTTCATCCGTAATAGAAACTAAGATTTGATGTCTTTGTTTGATTACGCGGCAAGTAACCTTGCCACCCTCAGGGGAGTATTTAATAGCATTTGAAATGATATTATCAATGACCTGGATTAACTTATCCTGATCGATCCAGACAAAGAGCTTTTCATTTGGTAATTCCCGAACAATCTCAATATGCTCAGGCGAGTTCATTTCAAATCGATCAATAACATGATGGAATAGCTGGATAAAATCGGTACGTTCTTTTTGTAGCTGATGCTCTTTATTATCCATCTTAGAAAGATGTAATAAATCATTGACCATGCGAATCATGCGTTCTGTTTCGTTTTGTGTTACTTCCAAGAATCTAGGCGCGATAGCTTCATTTTTCCACTCGCCATCTATTAATGCTTCCATATAGCTTTTCATCGTTGTTAATGGTGTTCTTAGCTCATGGGATACATTCGATACAAACTCTCGACGCTCTTGTTCTATTTTTTCCTGTTCGGTAACATCACTAATTACCGTAATAAAGCCCGTAACTTCATCATCCTCATCGGTTACCGTTGAGAAGTTCGCCCGAATGAGGAAAATATCATCGTCTTCACTAAAGTCAATAATCATGGAGCCATTTTCCGGTAATTCCGATGGGTCTACTACTTTTTCATCTAGTTTTAATACATCCATAATGAGTTGGCCATATATCTCTTCTGGATTCACCCCTAGAAGGATACCTGCTGGCTCGTTCATTAAGGTTACAGCACCCGTCTCATCGGTTGCGATTACCCCGTCAGACATATTTTCAATAACAGAGTTTAATTTTCTCGTTTCTTCTTCTGTTTTCGCATAGGAGTGTTTTAGCTGATCATTTAAATCATTAAACGCGATGGCTAACTGCCCGATTTCATCGGTACCATAAACATTAACCTTTTGCGTAAAATCACCTTTCCCCATAATTTGGGCCTGCCTACGCATTTCCATAATTGGCTTTGTGATGGCTCTTGCCACTAATATTCCAAGTATGGCAGATACTAATATCGCCCATATTGTCCCCTGATAAAAAATTTGATTGATTTCCGATAATTGATCATAGATGTCTTGTAATGATGCTTCTAAATAGATGACACCGACCATTTTTTCTTCGTTATCAAATAAGGGGGTTGCTTGAACGTGAATACGATTCCCGTCTGAATCTTTTCTATCCTGAACCTGTTCATCGGAGAAAAGTAATACTTTTTGAATGATGTCTCGCGTATCTTTTTTGCCAATCTTATCCTGCTGGCTATAGTTGTTGGTAGCTAACACCTTACTTTGATTATTGACAACGATTAAATTCCACGAGCTATCGGTTTCGATATCTCCAATAATCCCCTGGACATCCTCTTGGATAGTTGGTCCTTCTTCAACGGTGCGTTCTTTATTAAAAGCTTCCTGTAGATAATGGCTTAACACTTCGATTCTGCCATCGATGGAGCTCTTAAAATTAGACGTTAACTCCCTTTCCAAGGAAGTAGTAAAATAAGAACCGATAATCTGGATGGCTAATAAGATTAGCAAGATATATATAAGGATTAATTTTAACTGTATCGAACGGAAAAAGCCGACTTTATGCATAAAACCTACTCCTGATCAGGATTACGTAAATAATATCCAACACCACGTCGTGTCACAATCCACGCTGGGTTACTTGGATTCTCCTCAATTTTCTCTCTTAGTCTTCTTACGGTTACGTCGACCGTACGAACATCACCAAAGTAGTCATAGCCCCATACCGTTTCTAGCAAATGTTCTCGGGTCATAACTTGCCCGATATGGCGTGCTAAATAATGTAAAAGTTCAAATTCGCGGTGGGTTAGCTCGATTTCTTTTCCATCACGTGACACCGTATAGGCATCCGGGCGAATCGTAAGGGATCCAATCGTAATATCTTTGTTTTCTCTTGTATCATCTTCCGGTACTTGCTGTTGTCTGCGAAGATTGGCTTTTACCCGGGCAATTAGCTCTCGGTTACTGAATGGCTTGGTAACATAGTCATCTGCACCTAATTCCAGACCCAATACTTTATCAATTTCAGAATCCTTAGCTGTTAGCATAATAATAGGCATCGTTTTCGTTTTACGGATTTCACGGCATACCTCATTGCCATCTTTATTCGGTAGCATAATATCTAATAAGATTAAATCTGGATTTTCTGCTTCAGCTAATTTAATTGCTTCGTCACCATCATTTGCCACGACTACTTCATAGCCTTCTTTTTCTAAATTGAATTTCAATATATCTGCAATTGGTTGTTCATCATCTACTACTAAAATTTTCTGTGCCATATTAACACATCCTTTTCTTCTTTATTCATTATATATATTCAAAGTTAGTTGTTTATTAGGTTGGTATTCCTTTATTTTAACGTACTTTAAGTTAAATGTCTTGTTTCTAAAGACCGATGTAGGTTGTAACAGCTTTATAGAAGAAGGCTAACTTGGTCTAAGCTTTCCCTCTTGCAACAATTATATGAAGATAAAAACTATCACCAAAAACGCTGACTCATTCTATCATCATGAGTCAGCGTTTTCTAATGCTATTTCAAATAGTCTACAGGGTTTTCTAATTTGCCATCTTTATGCACTTCAAAGTGTAAGTGAACACCGGTTGAATTTCCTGTTGAGCCCATGACACCGATTTGTTGGCCTTTTTCAACGGTTTGTCCGACCTCTACATCAATCGATGAAAGATGTGCATAAATGGTTTTCATGCCATTATTATGGTTAATTTCAATCTTGTTTCCAAATCCACCTTGATAGCCGGCAGATACAATGGTTCCATTATCAGCAGCTAATATAGAACGATTCGATGGCCGTGCAATGTCAATTCCCTTATGGTAGGATCCCCAACGATTTCCCATATAGCTGGAAATGTATCCGCCAACCGTTGGCCAGGATAGGTCGCCAGTCCCTCTGGATGGGATTACTTTGGTTCCTTTAACAATGACTTTATTAACCGGCTCTTTCACCATTTCTTCATCTACTACATCCGTAGCTGCTACTTTGCCATTACGAATTTTGATGGCATAATGAACGACTTTCTCACCATCAGAGCCTTCTTGCTGTACTTCTTCCTCGCCTTTATATAACTCGTCCGATTCAACGATTTCGGTTTCAAATGCAATGTCTTCCTTTTTCTTCTCTTCCTTTGTCACGATTACATCAACAAAGGGCTTTAACTCTGTTACATGAAGCTCTTGTCCGATTTGAAGAAGCGAATCTTCTTTAAGTGATGGGTTTAACTTTAGCAATGTTTCTATCGTTAAATCGTATTGAGAGGCAATCTCCCCTAATACTTCTCCTTCTTGAACCGCATGTGTCTCTTCTTTAAGGGTGCCTTTTTCCAGTAATGCCAGACCGTCTGCTACTGTTAAAACCTCTTTCGGATTCACTTTTTTAGTAGAATATGAAACATCTTCCGATAATGTAACGTCTACTATAGTAGATTCACCTATCTCTAGGTCTACTGGTTCTTTTGGTGTATCACTCGACGCTGATTTAGCAGCTTCTAGTAAATCTAATGTATCTTTATCCGTATACGTTAGTTTATAATCTTCTATTACCTTATGGGCGTCTTGCTCATTTTCAAAATATCCTACTACTTTATCACCAATGGTTAGCTCAACTGCTTGAGCTTGAACAGAAAGATGATTTTCTAGATATTCCTTAATCGAGTCGTTGTTATAGGTTGGATTAAACACTAATTCGGAGACTAATTTAACGTCTTCTCCGATGCTTAGATCAACATCCTGATATTTTTCTTCCTCTTCTTGAAGCTTGGCATCGATAACTTGGTTAACTATTTGTTCATCACTTACCTGGCCGATATATTCGCCATTCACATAAACATGATGCACCTTGTCTACCGTATCTTTCTCCTCCGCAAAGACGACTCCTGTCGCTAAGACGGTTACCAACCCCGTACTAATGATGGCCTTCTTAAGCAGACTATTTTTCTGCTTAGCTTGCTTTCTTTTTCCCGAGAACACATGCTTTCCCCCTATTACTATATGTAATATATATAAAATGATTATTTTTTTATAGATTAAAAGACCTATGTTTACCCTCTACTAATCTACCATAATCCTATAGGGGAAGGAACATCATCCGCCTTTTTGTAACCTAATTGTATAATAAGCAACATAATTTTCAAAAATCACTGTATTTTTATCCGATTTCTGTTGAAAAATGGGATATTTATTCCATTTTTATACATTTTGTTTACATTCGTGTAACACGTTCTTGAGGGGGTCGTCTGCGGTTCGTCTATGATAGAAAATCGGCCATTTATGCCAATAAAAAAAGAGAGCATCTCTGCTCTCCTTCAGCTTAATTTCCATATACACTGCGAACTTGGTTTGTCTGTGTTCTGTCCGGTCCTACTGAAAAGATGGATAATGGAATTTGGGTTAATTGTGATATT
Source organism: Ornithinibacillus sp. FSL M8-0202 (assembly GCF_037975285.1). GTDB lineage: Bacteria > Bacillota > Bacilli > Bacillales > Amphibacillaceae > Ornithinibacillus > Ornithinibacillus massiliensis. Next base: position 1,917,415 of record NZ_CP150248.1, on the reverse strand, counting down.
CTTTCTAAATAATGACGTGCATTCGCTGGTAGTTCATGCAAGCTCTTCACATTCGTAATATCCTCTGTCCAACCAGGCATTTCCTCATAAACTGGTTCACATTCTGCTAGTACCTTAAGGCTTGCAGGGAATTCTTCCATGATCTCGCCTTTATATTTATACGCGACGCAAATCTTCAATGTTTCAATTCCAGTTAATACATCGATGGAGTTTAATGATAAATCAGTAATTCCGCTTACTCTTCTTGCATGGCGAACGACGACACTATCAAACCAACCAACACGGCGTGGTCTTCCTGTTGTCGTACCATATTCGCGACCAACCTCGCGAATTTGATTACCAATTTCATCATGTAGCTCCGTCGGGAATGGCCCATCTCCTACACGCGTTGTATAGGCTTTAGAGACACCAACGACATGCTTAATCTTCGTCGGGCCAACACCAGAACCAATCGTTACCCCACCAGCAATTGGGTTAGAGGATGTTACAAATGGATAAGTACCTTGGTCAATATCCAGCATAACCCCTTGTGCACCTTCAAATAGAACGCGACGGCCTTCATCAAGCGCCTCATTTAACACAACGGAGGTATCACAAACATACTTCGCCATTTGTTGTCCATATTCATAATACTCTTCTACTATATCTTCCACATTTAATGGCTCTACTTCATATACTTTTTCAAATAAACGATTCTTTTCTTTTAGGTTCTGCTCCAACTTCTCACGGAACACCTCTTTATCAAGTAAATCCGCAATACGAATTCCTGATCTTGCTGCTTTATCCATATAAGCTGGTCCAATTCCTTTTTTCGTTGTACCAATTTTATGGATACCTTTTTCTTCTTCTTGCAATATATCTAATTTCAAATGATACGGTAAAATAACATGGGCACGATTTGAAATTCGTAAATTATCGGTTGAAACATTTCTCTCATGTAAATATGCAATTTCTTCAACAAACGCTTTTGGATCGATGACCATACCGTTACCTAATACACAAATCTTTTCTTTAAAGAAAATTCCAGATGGTATTAAGTGAAGCTTATACGTAACTCCATCAAACTTAATCGTATGACCAGCATTATTACCACCCTGATAACGAGCAACCACTTCTGCGTTTTGTGATAAATAATCTGTAATTTTTCCTTTACCTTCGTCACCCCATTGGGTTCCAACTACTACTACTGAGGACATAGCGCACCTCCATCATTTTATACATTATATGTATTTGGTTTAATTCCATTGGTAAGTGTACCAATGTTTCAGCTAATAGTCAATGTAAACACGAATAATAATTTGATTTATCCATATATCGTTCGGCAATTTGTAATATTATTATCATGTTGGTGAGATACGAGTTATTATGGTTAGTTTAACTCTATCGTGGTGGAATATCCGCTTTATTTATCGTACTAGTAAAAATAAGCAAGGGGGGGATGGGAAAAACAGAACACGAACGTTATTTTTATAGCCACGAAAAAACAGCCTCTCTCAAGGCTGTTAAGCATGAATAGGTTCTGGTGGGATATCACTAGCTTGATAGCGATGATCCAAATCCACGAACTTATTGTATTCTTTTACAAAGGCTAATTCTACTGTTCCAACTGGACCGTTACGTTGTTTAGCCAGAATAATTTCTATAATGTTCTGTTTCTCCGATTCTTTATCATAATAATCATCACGGTATAGGAAGCCTACGATATCCGCATCCTGCTCAATACTTCCAGACTCCCGGAGGTCAGACATCATCGGGCGCTTGTCCTGACGTTGTTCTACACCACGTGATAGCTGTGATAATGCGATTAATGGAACATTTAATTCACGAGCTAATCCTTTTAAGGAACGAGAGATTTCCGATACCTCTTGTTGACGGTTTTCCCCAGGCTTACCACTACCTTGGATTAACTGAAGATAATCGATTAAAATCATTCCTAAGCCATGCTCTTGCTTTAAGCGACGGCATTTGGAACGAATTTCACTTACACGGATACCTGGTGTATCGTCAATAAAGATTCCCGCATTTGATAAACTTCCCATTGCCATCGTAAGCTTGGTCCAATCATCTGGCTCGAGTGTACCATTACGTAGACGCTGGGCATCAATATTTCCTTCTGCACAGAGAATACGTTGTACGAGCTGGTCGGCACCCATCTCCAAACTAAATATCGCAACATTTTCATCCGTATTTACGGCAACATTTTGCGCAATATTTAAGGCGAATGCCGTTTTACCTACAGATGGTCGGGCTGCCACAATAATTAAGTCATTGCGCTGGAATCCAGATGTCATTTTATCTAAGTCACGGTAGCCTGTTGGGATACCAGTGACGTCTGCTTTATTACGATGAAGCATTTCAATCTTATCGTATACTTCAATTAATACATCCTTGATTTCCTTGAAGCTACCCGTATTCTTACGACCAGAAACCTCGAGAATACTTTTTTCCGCTTCGTTTAAAACATCCTCTACCTCGTCTTCCCGGGCGAATGTTGTAGTGACAATATCCGTTGCCGTTCGAATGAGACGACGAAGAACTGCTTTTTCTTCCACGATTTTAGCATAGTATTCAATGTTTGCTGCAGTCGGTACACTTTCTGCTAACTGTGTTAAATAGGAGACACCACCAGCTTCTTCGATTTGCTTACTATCTGCTAATGACGTCGTAACCGTTACTAAGTCAATTGGTTCTCCTCTATCCGATAGCTTAAGCATCGTTTCAAATATGCGCTGGTGACTTGCTCGGTAGAAATCGCCTGGCAAAAGTAGCTCAGACGCTGTTGAAAATGCCTCTGGTTCAAGAAAGATGGCTCCAAGGACAGCTTGTTCCGCCTCTATATTATGTGGCGGAGTTCGATCGTTCCACTCACTCATGATTTATTCCTCCTTTAACCGTAAGCATCGGCAACTTACTGTTCCACAACATGTACTTTAACCGTCCCCATAACTTCCGGATGAAGTTTAACCGGGACATTGGTATATCCTAAAGCACGAATTGGTTGATCCAGCTCGATCTTCCGTTTATCAATTTTAATCCCATGGTCTTTATTTAAACTATCGGCAATTTGTTTACTTGTAATGGAACCAAATAATCTTCCACCATCACCAGATTTAGCGTTCAATTTAACTTCTAAGCTTTCAAGCTTCGTTTTTAATTTTTCCGCTTCATTCTTCTCTTCTTGCTCTAATTGCTTGGATTTGCGTTTTTGTGCTTCCAAAGCCTTTAAATTCCCAGGTGTAGCTTCTTCTGCTAATTTATTTTTTAATAAAAAGTTTCTAGCATAACCATCTGAAACATTTTTAATTTCACCTTTTTTACCTTTACCTTTTACATCTTGTAAAAATATTACTCTCATTCTATTTCTCTCCCCTCGTAATACTCATCTAATATATCTTTTAAAAGTGCTTCTGCTGCTTCAATTGACATATCCTCTAATTGGGTGGCTGCATTCGTTAAGTGACCTCCACCATTCATTTGCTCCATAATGATTTGAACATTGATTTCCCCTAATGACCGGGCACTGATTCCAACCCTGCCATCACTGCGCTCTGCAATAACAAAGGAAGCAGAAATGCCCGTCATAGTCAGCAATGTGTCTGCTGTCTGTGCAATTAGTACCGCCCCGTAGATTTCACCGGGGTCTGCTTTTGTAATTGCGATCGTGTTACGATAAATCTCCGTTCGTTCAATTAGTTTACTCCGTTTCACATATAAATCCAAGTCTTCCTTTAAGAACTGTTGCACCAGAACGGTGTCTGCCCCTTTCGCTCGTAAATAAGAGGCTGCATCAAAAGTTCTAGAGCCAGTTCGTAACGTAAAGCTTTTCGTATCGACAATGATACCAGCCAGTAATGCCGTTGCCTCCAGCATCTTAAGCTTCTCGCCTTTTGGCTGATACTCCAGTAATTCCGTCACTAGTTCGGCAGTTGATGAAGCATATGGCTCCATATATACCAATGTAGGATTATCAATAAATTCCTCTGCACGGCGGTGATGATCAATGACTACTTTGTATTCTGACTTACCTAATAGTCGCTTACTTACTACCATAGAAGGCTTATGGGTATCGACTACAACAATTAAGCTTCTACTTGTAATAAGGTCCTCAGCCGTTTCTGGGCTCACAAAATGCTGCCATAAATTCGGCTCCGACTTAATTGCCTCGACTAAACGATTGACCCCTGTCGTTACATCATCCGGATCAAATACAATATACCCGTCTACTTGATTGGTTTGGGCAATATTCAATATTCCTATCGCAGATCCAATCGAATCCATATCAGGAGCTTGATGCCCCATAATAATGACACGATCACTTGCTTTGACGAGATCTCGTAGTGCATGGGAAATTACCCTAGCCCTTACACGCGTTCGTTTTTCCATTGGATTGGTTTTCCCACCATAGAAGCGAACTTTTCCAGAATCGTCCTTTATGGCCACCTGATCTCCCCCACGTCCTAGCGCAAGATCCAAGCTAGACTGGGCAAGCTTTCCTAACTCTGGTAATGGTGCATTTCCTACACCTACACCAATACTTAAGGTGATCGGGATATCTAATTCACTGTTAAATTCATGCATTTCATCTAATATATCGAATTTCGTTTTCTCTAGCTCTTGTAATATTTCCTTCGTTCCAACAGCTAAGAAACGGTCCTGTGACGTTCTTTTTAAATATAAGCCATTATCCTGTGACCATTGATTTAAAAAGGCTGTTACTTCCGAGTTTAGTTGGCTCTTTATCGTATCATCCATGTTCTGGGTAATTTCGTCATAGTTATCAAGAAAAATAATAAATAATACCGTTTGTTCATTTTGGTATAAGGTTTCCAGTTCTGCTTGTTCTGTACGATCAAATAAATAAATTAATCGCTCTTCCCTACGGATTATCCCTTGAAACTCAAAATCCTCTAAGCGAATACGAACTTCATCATTATTCTCTTTTATCATCGGAATAAGTTCCTCTGAAATAACATTTAAAGACTGACCAACAATCGTATCCTCTTCGGTAAACTGATTCATATATTGGTTCGTCCATTCCACAGTATAATCTTCACTAAATAAGATAATCCCAATCGGCATCTCTAATAACGCTTCTTCTCCTACCTTTTTAACACGATAGGATAACGTCGCGATATATTGCTCCGCTTCATCGGACAGTTTTCTTTCTCGTTGAATCGTATAATAAAACGACACCATTAAAAGCACGGTCATGATAATCCCGAGTATCCATTCATAATACCATATGACTCCAAGTAAGATGACAGATACAGCATATATCAGCCATAAATGCTTGCTTAACGTTGGTCGTTTCAACTTATCTGACATTGAACATTCAGCTCCTATTAATGAGCGCTAGTATAATAATTCACTTCTATTTTACCATACGATCTCTTAGTCCAAACCCTAAATCAATTATACCCAAGATTCGTACCAACGGAAAAAGTAATGGTGCAAATATCAAGGTTACAACCACCAGCACAATGGGGATGGCAATTGATATGTTTTTATGATGGGAAATAAAGAAAATAAAGGAAAATCCTTGTATCGCCATGAACAATCCAGTAAGCATCATGACATTTTGTAAGGCAACAACCAATGTTCCATCTTGCTCACCTTGGAATAATATCAAAATCATTGCTAATAGGTAAATCCAAAGTATTGCTGTTGGAAAGCGCAGATTTCTGAACTTTGGAAAGCGCAAGCGCTGTTTTTCCAATCGATTTAGGATTTTATAGCTAACCCACTGATTTAATAGTGCCAGTAAAAGAGAAGCAAGCACAACAAATACAGGTACAAGTTGTTTATACAAATTCAACTGCTGCTCCATGACAGTAAACTCTGCGTCTGCTTCCATTCCAAGCTGATTAGCCATATCTTTACTTAATTCTAATACCTCATCTGCTTGTTGAGAAAATTCCTCTATTACATTTATATTTAGTACAAAAAGCAAAAACACAAAGGTCAAGAGCAGACCTACAGCAAATCCAATCGTTCCCCTTGCCCATGTTTCATATGGGGTTAATTCACGATGAATCGCTGTTCCTATCATGACACCACCTATTCCCACAACGATTGGGATAGGTAACACGATAATAGAAGCAAACAGTATCGATAATATGGTCGCAGCCCCTAGCATAATCAAGGAAGGCTTCCAATCATATTTAGCGGCAAAAATAATAAATGGAACAGCTAGTAATAGCATCGTAATTACTGATAATACCGGAATAAAAATAGATACTAATAATAATACGATATATATCGCTGTGAGTAGTGTTCCATCTGTTAATTGTCTTGATTTATTCATCCAATATGCACCTCATGCTTTAAAAAAAGTTTATTATAATATGATAACATGTTTAATTGTGTAACTGGTAATAGAACTGAGTATCTTTGAGCGATTGCTTCTATAATGAGGGCATTGGTGAAGTAGAAGAAGAAAATTCGGTAATTGTTCAAGCTTTATATGACAACTTCCATTATAATATAAAGGAAACCATATTTAAAGGATTGAAAATAATGCTTTTATGGAAAACATTTCTATTAAGTATCAAGCTCCCAGCAAAAAAGGTTGTCTTTCAATTAAACCGAATTCCGATGGATATAACGGTTTTTTATATGTTTATTTTGCTATTCATCGTTTCTATTCCTTCTTTAATTGATCAGCTAACTAGATCTACCGGGATAGGCTCTGATATGAATGTCATTTTTAAACTTATTTACTTCTTTATTTTTTACTATTTGCCGTTAACGATTATGGTATTTCTATTTATTACCTTCCTTGGCTATCTCTTTACATGGGTTGCGAAGCTTATGCACCGTAAGCTAAAGCTACAAATTTTATGGAAGATGATTGCGTATACGACCACAATCCCGTTTATACTTTATACGGTAGTGGCCCTAATTTACCCAATTGAAGATACGTATTTATTGTTATCTTTAGTTTGGACTCTCGTGCTGTTGTTTACCATTATTAAGGTTTATCCGAAGAGAATGATGTCTTAAATAAATGCTCAAATAAATGATTCCTACTTGTCATACTATACAAATGAGTAATACATATTGGTTGTCCATTACCACTTTGGAAAACTCAAAAGGGGATAAATGATGGAATTACTAACAGAAAGACTAAAATTAATTCCTTGTACCAAAGTGTCAATATCCATGTTAAGCACGTCAAAAGAATATGAAATGGGTCAACATATAAATATGTACTTAGGAGAACTAAGAGAAGATCCTACTCTATTGGGTTGGGGTGTATGGTTTGTGATAGATCAAGAAAATAACAACATTATTGGTGATATTGGTTTTAAGGGAAAACCTAACTCAGCAAACACTGTTGAAATTGGATATGGAATTGTACCTTCCGCACAAGGGAAAGGCTATGCAACGGAAGCTGTTCAAAAACTTGTAGAGTGGGCTTTTTCAAATAAAAACGTAACGAAGATAGTTGCTGAATGTCTTGATGATAACGCCCCTTCAATAAGAGTGCTAGAAAAATTACAGATGAAGCGAATTGGCTCAGAAAATAATATGTTAAAATGGCAATTGGAAAAGTAAACTTCATTAGTGCGGATACAGGAAGAGGCTGGGACAAAACTAGCCAGAAAGTAATAAAAAACTGGTTCTAAGCGATTGAAAATTGCTTGGAACCAGTTTTTTGAAATCATTTCCATTTCCTAAACTAGATTTACCCATTTTGGCGGTATACTTCCTCAAGTTTACCGCCATAAGCGCAAATCCTAATTCATTTATCACTTTCTCTTTTCCTCTAACAGACATTCGAGTGAAACCCAAATTAGCCTTCAGAAATCCGAAGACTGGCTCCACATCGATTTTACGTTTACCGTAAATTTCACCAGTTTTCTCGTCTGAAAGCTTCTCCCTGACGTATTCTTTTTGAGATTCCCACTTTTCATTGAGATATACTTTTCGATTGTTTCCCTCTTTCGCCTTTGTACACATGGAGCGTAAAGGGCATCCGGAACAATCTTCGCATTCATAGACTTTAAATTCGCGTTTAAATCCGTATTTGTCGGTTCGATGGGACACATGGCTGAATAATAATTTCTTTCCATTCGGACAAATGAATGCATCATCCTCTTCATTGTATTCCCAATTGTCTACATGAAAAGCATTGTTTTTGTGTTTTCTTTTCTTCTCCTTTCGATACTGATTATATGTAATAAGAGGTGTTCTATTTCTATTATTCATAATATCTTCATAGTTTTGTTCACTACCATACCCTGCGTCTGCCACGATATATTTAGGTAGTTCAAAGAAGCGTTCTTCAATCGTATTCAAAAAGGGAATCAACGTACGGGTGTCGGTTGGATTTGGAAACACATCATAAGCGAGCGCATATTGGCCTTCCGTCGCAACTTGAATATTATATCCAGCCTTCAGTTGTCCGTTTCCCATATAGTCATCTTTCATCCGCATAAATGTGGCATCATGATCTGTTTTTGAGTAACTATGGCGGTCTTCAAAAATCTCCATATCCTTTTGATAATTTTGTTTCCGCTCAATAAAATCTTCAAATTGCTTACGATATTGTTTTGGTGCTTTTCGCTCGGAACGAAGCTGTTTCCGCTCAACACCAACGTCACTCGCTTCAATTTCCTTGTCGTATGCTTCAATTTTTTCACTCAGTTTTTCCACAATTTCTTTCATTTCTTCAACCGAAAGCTCTTCGAAATCGTCCCGTTCTATTTCAGGAATGATTCGCTTCTCAATTAACTCATCGTACATTTGATTGGACTTTTCAATTAGTTTTTCACTATAATTTTCAACCGATTTTCGCCATACAAATGTGAATTTATTCGCATTGGCTTCAATCTTTGTGCCATCAATAAAAATAGCCTCTTCTTCAATTACTTCTTCCTTTACCAACTGAGATCGAAACTGTACAAAGCACTCACGTAATAACCCTTTCGCTAATGGGTGCACACGAAAGCGATTAATCGTTCTGTAACTTGGTTGATGCTCCTGAGATAACCACATCATTCGTACACTATCTTCTAATAAGGCTTCAATCTTCCTGCCCGAAAAGGCAGACTGCGTATAACCACAAAGGATAATTTTCAACATCATCCGCGAAGCATATGGCGGACGACCTGTATCTTTTCTAAGTGGTTCAAGAGCACTTTCTGGAATACTTTCTACTAAATCATTAATGGCAAAGGCAATGTCATTTTCTTTTAATCTAACTTCCAAATCCATAGGTAATACAACTTGTTTCATGTTATAATACGACATAAGGACACCTCCGAAAAAAGTTATTGGTCGTACTTTAATTTTATCAGATGGTGTCCTTTTTGTTTACTTTAATATCAGAAAATTGCGTGCAAAAAATAATAAGCATGGTCCTTACCGTTAAAACGTTGGTAAGGACCATGCTTATATTAATTTACTGGGGTTTTGTCCCAGCCTCTTTAAATTGTAAAAGTTTAAAGTAACTTGCTCTGATAAAAAATATCATTGCCCACTGTTAAAGTAGTGTACTAGTAAGGAGCCACTGGTTGATGTATTGTATCTGGATTTCTTGAAATTTTCACTTTTAATCATTCCTTTTGCGTATTATTTTCACCTTCCAAATACTAAATTTCCATACATTATACTCTTCTTCAACTAACCGAATCATTGGTGTAAAATTACTATAAACAAATAATAGCATAATATTCCGAAAATAAATTCTAAAATCAGACTGTTGAATAACTATTTATATAATAAGGTGCTACCAATTATGGCAACACCTTTTCTATTTATTCTTGTGTTAAATGTTTGTACTCTAGCACTTCTACACTAAAACTATGTTTACAATTAATCTTTGGGCTATCACAAGGTGGAGATACCCTTACTTTAACCAAGTCTTCTATATATTTAAGAGGGTTATTGTCAGGTACTTGAATCCTTATAGAAATATCATAAGAATGGTTGTTGTTATAAACGATATCGACAATCCTTTGTTTCCCCCACCCAAAACCGGAATTATCTTTCCCTCCATACTCTTTTATTACCCTTTTATCAATAACTGGAAAAATAATATCCCAAATAATATCTTCTGGTGTAACATACCAGTCTTCAGCATAAGGTTTAATTTCCTTTTGCTCTTGAGATTTAGCATTAACTAAGTCGTAATTAGTAGCAATTATCATTAGGAACGTAAGGAAGACAATCACTTTTTTCAAGATGCTCACTCCAATATAGTTTATAACTAGAATGTGACATCTTCGTTTGTTTTATCCAGATCTGCTTGTTATAACCCCATGCTCTTCATCTAAAAAAGCACCCGCATTTAAAAATTTATTATAAATACAAAAGGTCATCATTTACATTTAGAAATGTTAATAATTTCTTTAATAACGGAATTAACTTCTTTGTTATCTTTAATTACAAATAAATAATCTGCTTCTCCTTTATCTGGGTCAACTACATCTTTATGTAAAGATTCAGCTTGTTGCCGAATAAGCACTTGTTCAAAATTAGAATAGGCACCTCTAAATATATTGGTATTACGTTTACTATTGATGACCCGTTCTTTTAGAATTTCATCGGCAATATCGAAATGAACCAATATACGGATAAATTTATCTTTATCATAAACTTCTTCAAGCAAATACTTTCTACCTTTTCTAGTACGATTTGCACTACTGGCAATAATATGAAGATCCGTGTTTTCTATTGCATAATCAGCAATTAACTTGGAAATAGCATGTTTAAGAGTATTAGGTCCAGTTTTCGGTTGTAACTTTTGGTAATACGTATTAATAAATTCAGCATGATTATCTTGGTCTAAAACAAAAGCGTTTTCTAGTTCTTTTTCTAACTCTCTTGCAAATGTACTTTTCCCACTATGCGTTTTGCCAACTGTAATAACAACTAACCTTTTCATTTATTTCCCCCGTTAAAACTGTGTAATGTTAAACTAACCCATCATCCTGATAATCTCGTATTTTACTAATACACCAGTTTGCTTAAGTACAAAAAAACTTATACAAATAATTCAACTTTCTAATATTCATATTTAAACGGAAAGTTTGCTATCAGCTCATGGAATTTATTTTGCCATTTTAAAAAATCTGAAATAGATAGTTTGCCCCAAAACTGCAACCCTGAAGGTTCAAATGAAACTGTAATAAAATGGGTATCCCCCTTTTTGGACGAGAAACCAACTTTAAAGTGAGGATTTTATTGTACCACGCTGAGAGGCTTCCAGAACCTCTCGCATAGCATGGGGTTTTCAAAAATCTTAAAAACAACGATAATTCTTCTTGAACTATCACACCCGTTACTTAATTAAACTTAATTATTACTCTCTACTTTTTGCAATGAAAAATATTGTTTAAAACCTAAAATTCCACCAATTAACCCAAGAGTAAGTGCTATTCCATAATTACATCAAACGTGCTTTGAGTATGTATTAAGCGAAAAACTCCAGCAATTCCCAAAAACATGGATGCCAGACTTATAAAAATAAGGGCGGTAGGATTTTTCTCAACCTTTTTATTTCCACTCATTTGTAATCCCCTCCTTAAAATAGATTTTACCATAAAAAACCAATAACCTCGATAGAGATTACTGCTCGTTAATTTCAAAGTCTCTCGTTTCTGTTAAACACCAAAAAATCTGACAATATATTCTATTACTATTTTAGACATACTAATTACAATAGAAAAAAGCACTACAAGTATATCCTTGCAGTGCCTTTGAATCATGCTTATTCTGCTACGTAAGGCAATAAAGCCATTTGACGAGCGCGTTTAATTGCAATTGTAAGTTTACGTTGATATTTTGCAGAAGTTCCAGTTACACGACGAGGAAGAATTTTTCCACGTTCAGAAATGAAACGTTTTAGAAGATCAACGTCTTTGTAATCGATGTGTGTAATACCGTTAGCTGTGAAATAACACACTTTACGGCGTTTACCACCACGTCCACGACGAGCTGCCATGCGAAACCCTCCCTTTTAGTTACATTTGATTTTATTTAAACGAATTATATTAGAATGGTAAATCATCATCAGAAATATCAATAGGCTCTCCATTATCTTTGAATGGATCATCCTCAAATTGATTTTGATTCTGATTTTGGTTTTGGTTTCTATTTTGGTTCTGATTTTGTTGGAATCCTGGTGAATAAGAGTCTTGTCCTCCGCGTCCTTGCCCTTGGGAAGAACCTTTGGATTCTAAGAACTGTACACTATCAGCCACAACCTCTGTGATATATACCATTTTTCCATCCTGACCTTCAAAAGAACGCGTTTGGATTCTTCCATCCACACCAATTAAGCTACCCTTTTTCATATAGTTAGCTAATGTTTCTGCAGGTCTTCTCCAAATGACACAGTTAATGAAATCGGCTTCTCTATTTCCTTGTTGGTTAGAAAAAGGACGATTTACAGCTACTGTAAAATTGGCAACCGCAACTCCATTTGGTGTATAACGTAAATCAGGATCCTTCGTTAACCTGCCGACAAGTACGACACGATTTAACATCAGAACCACTCCTTATTATTATTCATCTATACGAACTGCAATGTGACGAATAATGTCTTCAGAAAACTTAGCCAAACGATCAAATTCATTAACTGATTTTTCATCGCCAGAGAAGTTAATTAAAACATAGTATCCATCACGGTAATCGTTGATTTCATATGCAAGGCGTTTTTTGCCTTTTTCTTCAACTTTTTCAATCTCCGCGCCATTATCAGTTAAGATACCATTGAAACGCTCAATTAATGCTTTTTGCGCTTCCTCTTCCATGTCTGGGCGGATGATGTACATGATTTCATATTTTCTCATCCGTTACACCTCCTTTTGGTCTTAGCGGCCCTTATTTCTTGAAAGTAAACTTTCGCAATAAGAGCAAGGAGTAATCTTAAAATTCATTACTCACAATAGTGTATTATACCAAACCTCATATGAAATAACAAGTCTTCGATAGAATCCTTTTTACGTTATATTTCCCATCTGACCTAGTCTGTGTAAAATAACTATTTACACATTAAATCGGAAGTGGATAACATCGCCGTCTTTTACGATGTATTCTTTTCCTTCTAGGCGTACTTTTCCTTTTTCACGTGCAACAGTCATAGATCCTGCTTCAACTAAATCATCGTAGTATACCGTTTCTGCTCGGATAAATCCACGCTCAAAGTCCGAATGAATAATCCCTGCAGCTTGTGGTGCTTTCATCCCTTTACGGAACGTCCAAGCACGCACTTCTTGCTCTCCGGCTGTAAAGTATGTCGCAAGTCCTAATAGGCTGTAAGAGGCTTTAATTAGCTTATCTAGCCCTGATTCTGTAATACCTAATTCATCTAGGAACATTTCTTTCTCTTCTTGATCTAGTTCCGAAATTTCCTCTTCAATTCGAGCACAAATAACAATTACTTCTGCCCCTTCATTGCTAGCATATTCCTTCACCTTTTGAACGTTAGGATTCGATTCTGGATCTGCCACTTCATCTTCCCCAACATTGGCTACATAGAGCATTGGCTTACTAGTTAGTAAATGAAGTCCTTTTACGATTTTTAGCTGCTCTTCTGTAAACTCAATTGCGCGAGCTGGCTTTTCTTCTTCCAGACCTGTTTTTAACTTAGATAGCACTTCAAATTCTACTAGTGCATCCTTATCCTTTTGTTTTGCTAGCTTTTCGACACGTTGATGCCGTTTATTCACTGTCTCTAAGTCTGCTAGAATAAGCTCCAAATTAATGATCTCGATATCATCAATCGGATCCACTTTACCCGATACATGGGTAATATTCTCGTCCACAAAGCAACGAACAACCTGGCATATTGCATCTACTTGGCGGATGTGTGAAAGGAATTGGTTTCCTAGCCCCTCCCCTTTACTTGCACCTTTAACAATTCCGGCAATATCAGTAAATTCAAATGTTGTTGGGACGGTTTTCTTCGGATTTACTAATTCCGTTAATTTATTTAAGCGCTCATCAGGTACTTCCACCATGCCTACATTGGGATCGATGGTCGCAAACGGATAGTTTGCAGCTTCTGCTCCTGCTTGGGTAATTGCATTAAATAATGTAGACTTTCCTACGTTTGGAAGTCCGACGATTCCTGCTGTTAAAGCCATTTCATTCCACTCCTTAAGGATTCCATTCATATAGAACGCGTTCAATAGTTCAATTATAGATTTACGTATAAAAAAAGACAAGCCAGTAAAACGCAAAAATAGGCTTCGTGCTGAAGCCTATTTTTGCGTTTTTACCCTATTATTAATGCTTTTCTCTATCTATCTATGAAATAATTTACCATTTTCTTGGAATTTCGTCTATAAAAAAGCTTTAATTTGCAGCCCTTTCCAATACTTTTTTTAGCTTCTTGGCAAACTCTTTTCGTGGAATCATAACACTATGTTCACAACCCATACACTTAATTCGAATATCCATACCCATTCGAATTATTTTCCAACGATTCTCCCCGCATGGGTGGGGTTTTTTCATTTGTACAACATCATGTAATTGAAAATCCTTATCCACCATTTGTACTGCCCCTTATATTAAATATTATTTGAAATATCGATTATTTGTCTCTTTTTACCCATAACGGATACAGCAATAACCTTGTTAAGACATATAAGTTAAGCAATCCGTACAGTGGGTATAAAATGCTGATTAACGTAGAAAATCCTAGTGTTGTTAATGGTATCATTGTAGCTAATATTACTAAAACAAGCAACCAAAATGGCAATTTAAAATAGCCTGTGAGCCTAGTCGTTAACCCTAACACACCCGATGCTGCTGTCGTAAATATTGCAAACCATAATAGGATAGTCATAAATATTACCATATAAAATGGATAATTACTTAATATCGCAAAAAGTGGAATTTCATATAACAGAATTTGTTCGGAGATTTGAATGAGACTATTGTTATAGACATAAGTAACGACCCCAAGAATTACGCCACTTCCAAGGCTTGCTATCCATATCTCCTTCTTGGAGGTCATCTTATTCCCTACCGCCCCAAGCACCGCAATCAATGGTAAGACATTTAAAGCCGTAAACGGAAATGCTGCTGTCCAGTTAAATTGCTCATGCCAATGCGAGAACAAATGTAATTTCTGATCAAAGGTGAATGTAAATAGTACATACAGTAGTCCAATAATTAATATTGGTAGAATAACTTGATTAAAGGATAGCAATCCACTGATATCCCTAAAGAAAAGTAAAACAAGCATGACCACAATAAATACGATCCCAACCCAATAAGGAAGATTAAATGCCTGTCCAGCTGCACCACTCCCTGACATCATCACAACTGTTGTTGTATAGAGATACAGAAATATCATCACGTCATAAATAGGTGATATCTTATCCCCCACGATTACTTGTAATACCGGTCGATACTCTGTAGACTGCTTTTGATAGCTAATCGACATGATAACATAACACGAAACGGAGAAAAAGATAACAAACAACATAATAGCTAGTCCACTTCCATGGCCAAAAAACTCCCATAGCTCCCTTCCTGATGCATACCCTGCTCCAATGGTTGTCCCAATAATAAGAAACATCCATTTAAATCCTGATTTCCACATTGCTTCTCCCCCAATTACATTCCGATGAATTAACTACATGTACTAACATATAACCGTCCCCTTAACACGCAGAATTTTATACGGTTACACATGTATAAAATAAAAATCTAATCCGTATACTAATAACAATATGTATGCGGAGGAGAACCTATGAATCTAAAGAGTCGTTTATCACAAAAAAACGAAGCAATAAGGATGTTACATACTGACCCAACCCTAATAGACGCCATACCTGAGCGAATCGTGTCCTGGTTTCCTAAAATACCAAAGGAGTATATTGTCGTTTGTGTCGGTACCGATCGTTCTACAGGTGATGCGTTAGGCCCTTTAACCGGTACCTATTTGATGGATAAAAAGCTGAAGCATATGACTGTATATGGAACATTGCATGACCCAGTCCACGCGACAAATTTAGAGGATTATATAACCTTCATTCATAATCAGCATAAGCACCCATTTATTATTGCGGTGGATGCTTGTTTAGGAAAGACAAGTTCTGTCGGGCAAATCATTGCCTGTGAAGGCGCATTAAAGCCAGGAGCAGCATTAAACAAACCTCTTCCGCCGATTGGTGATGTGCATATTACCGGAGTAGTTAATATCAGTGGTTTTATGGAATACTCTGTGTTACAGAACACAAGACTATCCATTGTCGTCGAGATGGCTAAAAAAATCGCAAATGTCATAGACACCATAGACCAACAACTAACCTCCAGCTATGTTACACCGGCAGTATTAATGCAACAGCAAAAAAAGAAACCAATTTAATTATTCGATTAAAAAAATCCTACCACGCCACTTGTGATAGGATTTTTTATCCTTGACCATCTATTTTCTACTTACACGTAATCTAGAACAATTGATAGATATAATAGATTACCCCTACTGTTATAATAGAAGGTAATAGATTCCCTACTCTAATTTGAACAACCTTTAACATATTTAATCCTATTGCGACAATTAGCAAACCACCAACTGCTGTTAACTCCACAATTAGTCCGTTCAAAAAGTAGTCTGGAACCCATCGTTCAATCTGGGTAGCCAATAGTGCAATAGCCCCCTGATATACCACGACTGGAACGACAGATAGTACAACACCTATACCGAGTGTACTCGTTAATACAAGGGCTACAAAGCCATCGAGGATGCCTTTGGTTATTAACACTTCATGATCGCCTCGAATCCCACTATCCAAGGCACCTATAATCGCCATCGCACCAACTATAAAGATTAAGGAAGCCGTCACAAATCCTTGAGACACAGAAGTCTTATCCGACTTGGTTCTAAATTTACTTCCTATCCAATTTCCAAACTGATTCAGTTTATCCTCTACCCTAAGAAGCTCACCAATAATAGCACCAGAAAGTAAGCTCAATAGCACGACAATAATAACCTCAGTTGAAAACGCCATTTGCATTCCAATTAATATGACCGCTAAGCCAATCCCATGCATCACGGTTTCCTTATAGCGCTCTGGAATTTTGGTAAATACTAACCCTAATAAATTACCAATAACAATTAATGCTCCATTTACTAATGTACCAAATAACGCCATTCTATGTACCCTCTCTCCTGCTAGAACCCTTCTAAACTAATCTTTTCTAAAATTGTTTCACGTGAAACAATTTCATGTGACCTTTATCATACTATGTCATCTATTCGTTTATCAAATATAGAAAAAGGACTGGAGATGCATGACCTCCTAGTCCTTTGAAAGGTAATATCCTACCCTTCCAACACTTCGATGATTCTATCTAGATCATCATCCGTATAAAATTCAATTTCAATCTTCCCTTTACGTTTTCCACGTTGGATACTCACTGCCGTTCCAAGCCTATCACGAAGGACAGATTCTCTTTCTTGAATAAAGATATCTTTTTTCGGTTTTACTTTTTTCTTAATTGGCTTTTCATTTAAAGCAATGATCAGTTTTTCAACTTGTCTAACGTTTAGTTTTTCACTGCGGATTTTATTAACGATTGGGATTAGCCTTTCTTTATCCTTTAACCCAAGTAATGCACGCCCATGGCCCATTGATAATTCACCATTATTTATATAGGCAATTACTTGATCAGGCAACCCTAGTAGTCTTACCATATTCGCAATATGGGAGCGACTTTTACCGAGTCGTTTTGCTAGCTCTTCTTGTGTAATGTTTAACTCTTTCATTAAATTAGCATACGCTTGTCCTTCCTCGATTGGCGATAAATCTTCACGCTGAAGGTTTTCGAGTAATGCTAATTCCATCATCTTTTCATCGGTTAAATCTTTAACAACTGCAGGGATTTCGGTTAATCCAGCTTCTTTAGCAGCCCGGAAACGTCTCTCCCCTACAACGATTTCGTAGCCTTTAATGCTTTTACGAACAATTAAAGGTTGAATAATGCCATATTCTAAGATTGATTCCTTTAATTCTTCAATAGAATCCGAATGAAAAGTCTTTCTTGGCTGATAAGGATTTGGTCTACACTCCTTTATCGGCAATTGCTGAACAACATCATCCGATTTTTCCTCTATT
Source organism: Ornithinibacillus sp. FSL M8-0202 (assembly GCF_037975285.1). Lineage (GTDB taxonomy): Bacteria > Bacillota > Bacilli > Bacillales > Amphibacillaceae > Ornithinibacillus > Ornithinibacillus massiliensis. The sequence goes on along the minus strand of NZ_CP150248.1, from coordinate 1,899,335 downwards.
TCTGGGAAAAATGCATCTAATCCTTTACCCAACCCTCGTGCCATTAGCCACCACTTCCTTCGCTAATTCAAGATAAACTTCTGCACCTTTCGATTTTGGATCGTACGTAATAATCGGTTGGCCATGACTTGGTGCCTCGCCTAACCGTACATTTCTTGGAATGATAGAATTATAGACTTTATCTTGGAAGTATTTTTTCACTTCTTCAATTACTTGAATACCTAAATTAGTTCTCGCATCAAGCATGGTAAGAAGTACCCCTTCTATCATCAGTTCTTTATTTAAATGCTTTTGCACTAAACGAATCGTATTTAACAATTGGCTTAATCCTTCTAATGCGTAATATTCGCATTGAACTGGAATTAGTACGGAATCCGATGACGTTAACGCATTCAATGTTAATAGCCCAAGTGATGGAGGACAATCGATAATAATATAATCGTATTCATCCTTTACCTCTTCTAACGCTTTTTTTAATCTTATTTCACGCGAAATCGTTGGTACTAATTCTATTTCTGCTCCTGCAAGCTGAATTGTCGCAGGAATTATATCGAGATTTTCAACATTAGTTGGTACACAAACTTCACGGGCTGGTAGGTCTTCTACTAGCACGTTATATACACATTTATCCATATCGGCTTTATTAACTCCAACCCCACTGGTTGCATTACCTTGTGGATCTATGTCTACTAACAACACTTTGTTTCCTAAGTGAGCTAAGCAGGCACTTAGATTAACTGATGAAGTTGTTTTTCCAACGCCACCCTTTTGGTTAGCGACAGACATAATCTTCCCCATTTTTCCACCTACCTAAAACAATATACTTTTTATTTTATCACTTTTTTGGAGTTAAAAACTATTAAATTTATATTTTTTGTAGAAATGAGTGATTTAAGCCTATTCTACTAGTGTTTTTACTAGAAGAATAGGCTAGTTTCTTCCAGTATAAGGAATGACATCTGCTCATTTCCTCCTAATCCTCCCAGCAAACCATAAAAATCCCCATCTTAGTAGATGGGGGAAGGGATTATTTCTTTTTTGGTATTTTAATTGTAATTTGATAATAATCATCTAAGTCTTGCTCGTCAGATTCTATGTCGATTCCGGTATCAGACACCATATTTAATGATTGTCTAATCGTGTTCATGGCGATTCGGATATCTTTGTTGACACCCTTTAATTTTGGTTTTCTTTTCTTTGGCTTTTCTTTCGCGTTATTAATCGTATCTATTCGTTCTTCTGTTTGCTTTACATTTAAGTCATGTTCGATAATATCTTGTAATAATTTCAACTGAAGTGTTTCGTCTTTTAATTTTATTAGTGCTCTTGCATGTCGCTCTGTAATAAGTTTTTGTAATAACGCTTCTTGTACTGGCTCTGGTAGCTTAAGAAGGCGAAGCTTGTTCGCAATGGTTGATTGGTTTTTCCCTAGTCGCTGTGCTAACGCCTCTTGTGTCAACTCTTGAAGCTCTAATAGCTTCGCATAGGCCATTGCTTCCTCAATTACGGTTAGTTCCTCACGTTGTAAGTTTTCAATCAATGCTACGGACGCAGTTTGCGTATCATTCATATCGCGAATAATAGCAGACACACTGTCCCAGCCTAGTAATTGAACGGCTCTCCAACGACGTTCTCCGGCAATAATCTCATAGCTATCCGTATCTATTTTTCGAACAACAATAGGTTGGATGATTCCGTGCGTATTAATCGTCTTTGCTAGTTCTTCTATCTTCTCTTCATTGAATACGGATCTTGGTTGATACCTATTTGGTTGAATCTGTTTAACTGGAAGCTGTATGACTTCATCTGGATGATAGTTCTCTTCCTCAACTACTTCATTTTCCTTTTCACCAATACCAAATATGCGGTTAAATGGACTTACCATCATCAGACACCACCTTTATCTTTATAAGATAGATTAATAGTTCTGTACCTATAATCTATAAATCTCTCCTCTATATGAAATGTTTCACGTGAAACATTGTAGCCTGAAACTATGTATGTTCTCGCCTATGCCCTACACGAAATCTATTCTAGTTTACCATAGAATTAACGCTAAGCCTATTTTATCACAATCTATTAAGCTTGGACATGAATGATATACTCCTTCGACAAAAAAACAGGAAAAGTGATATTTTCCTGTTTTATAACCTATTCGATTGGTTCTTTATTAGGTGTCCCGGGTTTACGTGGATATTTCTTTGGTGTTTGTCTTTTCTTTGAAATAATCACAATCGACCGCTCGCTATTCTCTTCTGGTAATGTAAAGGTGTGGGTTGATTCTATCTCTCCCCCTAAAACCTCAATGGCGGTTTTTCCACTTTGCAGCTCCTCATTAGCTTGTGCACCCTTCATCGCAATAAACACGCCATTTTTCTTCGCTAATGGAATACACAACTCACTTAAAACAGACATTCTCGCAACCGCCCTTGCCATTACCGTATCAAATGACTCCCGGAACTTGCTATTCTTGCCAAAGGTTTCTGCACGATCATGGTAAAATGCTACATCGGTTAACTCCAATTGAGCAGCTAGATGATTAAGGAAGCCGATTCTCTTTTGTAAGGAGTCTACAATCGTTACCTTCAAATGTGGGAAACAAATTTTCAATGGAATACTTGGAAATCCAGCACCTGCACCGACATCACAAATCTCTTGCGCTGTAGTGAAATCATGATAGAAGGCAGCTGATATGGAATCATAAAAATGCTTCAAATAGACATCCTCTTCTGCCGTCAGTGCGGTTAAATTAATTTTTTCGTTCCACTCGACTAACGTTTCAAAGTAAATTCGAAACTGCTCTAACTGCCGATCGGTTAAAACAATCCCCTGCTTCTCCAGTTCAGCTGCGAATTGCGTTGGATTCATGTTTACTAACTCCTTTATTCATCATTATGTATACATAAGGCCAGACCCTTTAGATAAACACACGCTTATGCGAGTTTATCTAAAACAGCAAGGAAGGTATCCTTCTCTCGCAAAAGGTCTGACCTTGAATGAAATTTAGTTGGCTACTTTAGCTATTTTCCCTTGCTCGATGTAAACCAGTAAAATAGAAATATCTGCAGGGTTTACACCAGAAATACGAGATGCTTGGCCAACGGATAGTGGACGAACCATTTTCAGTTTTTGTCTTGCTTCTGTTGCAATACCACTAATTGCATCGTAATCAAGATCATCTGGAATTTTCTTATCTTCCATTTTCTTCATTCGTTCCACTTGTTCATTTGCCTTCTTAATATACCCTTCATACTTAATTTGTATTTCTACTTGCTCTTTTACATCAGCAGGAAGTGAGTCATTGGATTCAATCACAGAATCGATTAAATCGTAGTTTAACTCTGGTCGCTTCATTAAATCATAGGCCTTCATTGGCTCTTTTAATGGTGTAGCATTTGCTCCTTCTAGCATTGCTTGCACTTCAGGAGTTGGTTTAATGGTAATTTTGCTTAGACGTTTCTTTTCTGCTTCTACTTGTTGTTTCTTTAATTCGAATTGCTTATAGCGCTCCTCCGAAATTAAGCCTAATTCATAGCCAATATCGGTTAAACGTAAGTCCGCATTATCATGACGTAATAATAGACGATATTCTGCACGAGATGTTAATAGACGGTAAGGCTCTCTCGTCCCTTTTGTCACTAAATCATCAATTAAAACCCCGATATACGCTTGGGAGCGATCTAAGATAACAGGGTCTTTGCCTAGAACTTTGGCTGCAGCATTAATACCAGCCATAATACCTTGTGCAGCAGCTTCTTCATACCCAGAAGTACCGTTAATTTGCCCTGCTGTATAAAGACCAGGAATTTTTTTAAGCTCTAATGTCGGCCATAGCTGAGTTGGTACAACAGCATCATACTCAATTGCATAACCAGGACGCATCATTTCTGATTTTTCTAAACCTGGAATAGAGCGAAGGATGTCATGCTGTACGGATTCAGGCAATGACGTAGATAGTCCTTGCACATATACCTCTTCTGTATCTCTACCCTCTGGCTCAAGGAAAATTTGGTGACGTGGTTTATCATTGAAACGCACGATTTTGTCCTCAATGGATGGACAATAACGAGGTCCAGTACCACGCTTAGCACCGGAGTACATAGCTGAAAGTCCTAGGTTTTCATTAATAATTTTATGCGTAAATTCATTCGTATACGTTAACCAGCAAGGAATTTGATCCGTAATAAACTTCGTCGTTTCATAGGAGAAACCTTGAGGCTTCTCATCCCCTGGTTGAATTTCTGTTTTAGAATAATCAATTGTATGGCTATTTACTCGTGGTGGTGTACCTGTTTTGAATCGAGTTAATTCGATTCCTAGTTTTTCAAGATTCTCTGAAAGCTTAATAGATGGACGTTGGTTATTTGGTCCACTTTCATACTCTAAATCTCCCATTAATACTTTTCCACGCATAAATGTACCAGTTGTAATAATAACGGTTTCTGCACGGTAAGCAGCACCGGTTTCAGTGATAACCCCTTTACATATGCCGTCCTCAACAATAAGAGAGTCAACCATTCCTTGACGAACGGTAAGATTCTCTTGATTTTCAAGTGTTTGCTTCATTTCTTTAATATAAATAGGTTTATCTGCTTGTGCGCGTAATGCTTGAACTGCAGGGCCTTTACCTGTGTTTAGCATACGCATTTGAATATAGCTTTTATCAATTGTTTTAGCCATTTCTCCACCTAAAGCATCGATTTCACGTACGACGATTCCTTTCGCTGGGCCACCGACTGATGGATTACATGGCATAAAAGCAATCATATCTAGGTTTAACGTCAGCATTAGTGTTTTTACACCCATTCTCGCAGCAGCAAGACCAGCTTCAACACCTGCATGACCTGCACCGACAACAATCGTATCATATTGCCCTGCATCATATACCATAACTGTTCATCCTTTCGTTATTTTGATTATTCCATTAAGCTCTATTTTCCTAAACAAAACTGCGAGAAGAGTTGGTCGATGAGACTATCACTTGCTGTATCGCCAATAATTTCACCTAAAAACTCCCATGTTCTAGTCACATCAATTTGTACAATATCAAGTGGCATTCCCATTTCTAGAGAGTTCATCGCATCCTCTAACGCTTGTTTCGCCTGTCTTAGTAGCTGAATATGTCTTGCATTAGAGACATAGGTTAAGTCGCCTGAATCAATATCTCCCGCAAAGAAAGACGTTGCAATAGCTGATTCTAATTGTTCAATTCCCTCTTCCTTCAATAAAGAAGTCGTAACAATTTTCTTATCACCAACTAATGCATGCACTTCATCCATATTTAGCTTTTGCTCTAAGTCTGTTTTATTCACAATTACAATATATTCAAGTCCTTTAACCGCCTCAAATAATCGTAAATCTTCCTCGGTCAATTCTTCATTATTATTTAAAACAAATAGAATTAAATCCGCTTCTTTTAAGGCCTGACGAGATCGCTCCACACCGATTCGCTCTACAATATCTTCTGTATCCCGAATTCCAGCGGTATCGACTAAACGCAAAGGAATCCCTCGTACATTTACATATTCCTCAATAATATCTCGTGTCGTACCTGGAATATCGGTAACAATCGCTTTGTTTTCTTGTACTAATGCATTGAGTAAGGAGGATTTTCCTACGTTTGGACGACCAATAATCGCAGTAGCAATTCCTTCCCGAAGGATTTTTCCTTGTTTAGCTACACTTAATAGCTCTTCTATCTCTCCATGCACTTCTTTCGTTTTTTGTCGCATCATCTCATGAGACATTTCTTCTACATCATCATATTCTGGATAATCGATATTAACCTCTACATGTGCGACAGTTTCCAGTAGAGACTGGCGGTATTTCTTAATTAAAGCAGATAAACGCCCATCCATTTGCTTTAATGCTACATTCATCGCTTTATCTGTCTTGGCACGAATCAAGTCCATTACCGCTTCAGCCTGTGATAAATCAATACGTCCATTCAAAAAGGCACGTTTGGTAAACTCACCAGGATCTGCTAAACGCGCACCCTGCGATAATACAATTTCAAGTACACGATTAACGGAAACTAATCCACCATGACAATTAATCTCTACTACATCTTCACGGGTAAAGGTTTTCGGTCCACGCATTATGGTTACCATTACCTCTTCCGCAACTTCATTCGTATCTGGATCAATTATTTTACCATAATGAATCGTATGCGAATCTACCTTCGTTATATCTTTCCCTTGATAAATCTTCCCCGTTATTTCTAATGCATCTGGCCCACTTAAACGAACAATCGAAATTGCTCCCTCACCTATCGGGGTTGAAATCGCCGTAATCGTATCTGTCTCCAACATTCTTTTCACCTCCACTAACATTTTCTATCTATATAAACGCTATTTTTTATCCACAATTTTTTAGCAACGGATTTTTACCGTCACTAACTTAATAGAATAACACAACTTCAAACAAAAATAAACTTATCCACAATAATATTTTTTCATTTTTATCCTTTCGCTACTTACTAACATGTGGATAAGTTGGGGAGGAGTAAAAAAATTAGTTATGCACAACATTGTTTTACAGTAAAAATAGCTTGTGTATAAAATTTATGCACAGGTAGTGAGGCTCTTTGGTAGGATTTACTGGAGTACTATCCAAGTATTCCTGATGACGCTACTACATACAGTAGCATTCAATCGTTCCTAACGAATAGGAGATGATTTTGAAACTTTTTGTCTTATTCTGTCGTATTACTACTAAAGGGGGAGAACACAAATGGTTACGAAGCAAAAGTCTCGGCCGTTTTGGAGGGAAAGTTGGGTGTCTTCCATTGGTGTATTTATCCTATCCCAACTTATTTTTATCACGTTTGAAGCTACTGGATGGATGCCTAATTATCGTGATATGGATGGGAAACTTTTGGGAAACATCGTGGAATCTTCTTTTTTCAAAGAATGGTTTACCTATTATGAAACACCACATCTCAATTTACTTACCTTATTCTTCGGGATCGCATTTCTCATACCTGGAATAATCGGGGCTATAAGGTCCATAATCCGTAAGCAAAAAGACTAAGTTCCTATATTAGGGTACTTAGCCTTTTTTCATATACTATGCATTATCTCTACTAGAATTTATCCTTGTCTAGTTCCTCCCCGTGATAACTCTTTAGCTCTCCTTGCTCATCTAGCTGATCAATGCTGCCATCAATGGTACCTTCCGTATACGCATCAGTTGCTTGCTCATGTGTAATAGCCATACCCTTTTCCGCCTGATTATTACTTTCGTATCCAGACACATCAAAATACTTTTCTGCCACATCTTTAGATTTATTTAACGCTTTCTTATCTTTACCCATCAAAAATCTTCCTTCCTATGTTAATGTATTTGCTGCACGATTTCTTCTAGATCCCTTTGCAGATTTCTCATATCCACATCATTTAACAAAATGGGAACTTGGTCATTTACGGTAATATAACAAGAATCGTTCTGTCTATCTAAATAGGAAGCCATTTTAACTAACTGTTCCAAAGACAAGGTGGATGCAGTGGAAATATTCTTTACTTGTGTTAAGTAGAAGCTATTTTGTTCAAGTTCTCCATGAAATACGGTTCCATTAAATTGTTCCACTAATACCTTCTCCTTTTACATCCAAACATTATTCATTAGTATGGAACACTTTTCTTAAAACATACACGAGGATATTTGCTTACTTACTGCTCTCAAACTTAACCTTTGATTTTATTCACTATTTGCGATCCTCTATCGTTTACTGCTTCCTTCACTACCGCTTCCATATTCAAGACATAACCTCTTTCATCGTATCCATTACGATAATCCTCTCACTTTGGATTTTTTTCTGAGAGGAGTTTTAGCATATAGTCATCTCTTTCCATGTCTTTGTTTAACACTAAAACAACCATGGATTTCAGAACATCATCTAAGTTAGAATCCATGATACCCTCTTTTATTTTTTCGAAATCTAGTGTAATATTGAGTTGGATCATTATCATTACCTCCATTTACTGATTTTCTTGGTCGAAAACACTGTAACATGGATATGATAATGATCCTTTCTTTTTATACAATTATATGGACTTAATCCTTGCTCAACTAATAAAGGACTCTGACACTCTTTCTCTGTTACCTTTTTCTCCTCTCCCGACCGAAAAAGGGCTCTGATACTCTTTCTCTGTTACCTTTTTCGACTCGCCCAACGGAAAAAGGGCTCTGACACACTCTCTCTGTTACCTTTTTCGGCTCACTCAACCGAAAAAGGGCTCCGACACTATCCCTCTATTACCTTTCTCGCCTCCCCCAACCAAAATAAGGCACCAACAGCCCACCTCCATCCAATCCGCATAAAAATACCACAGTTATCACACTGTGGTAGAGCGAAAATCTTTATACTTTCTTATCTTTCAAAAAAAAGACCCCTGGTTCCCCAGAGGTCTTTTACTTACTATGGTTTAATAACGACATGTCGATGTGGTTCGACTCCATCGGAATATGTCGATATATCTTGATTATTTTGTAATACACTATGAATGATTTTTCTTTCATAGGCTGGCATTGGTTCAAGTGCAACCTTTTTATTAAAGCGCTTTGCCTTGTCTGCCATACGTAACGCTAAAGTTTCAAGAGTTTCCTTACGGCGCCCGCGGTAGCCTTCCGCATCTAATGTAACCGTATAGTACTGATTGCCTTCTTTATTGATGACTAAATGTGTTAAATATTGTAATGCATTTAAGGTTTGTCCACGTTTTCCGATTAAGAGCGCAATTTTCTCTCCACTTAAATCAAAATTAACATGGTTCCCATCCACAGTAGTGGTAATATCCACTTCTACATTCATATTTTTCACAACATTAAGGATGAATTTTTCAGCTTCTTGGATTGGGTTCTTAGCTAGCCTTACCTTTACAATGGCACGCTTAGCACCGAATACACCTAGAATTCCTTTTTTTCCCTCATCAATAATATCCACTTCTACTTGGTCCCTAGATGTGTTTAACTGCTCTAATGCTGATTGGACCGCTTCGTCAACTGTTTGTCCAGTAGCAGTTACTTCTCTCACTTTTTGTCTCCCCCAGAATTCGTATCCTTCATCATTGGCTTACGAATGAAAATGGTTTGTGCAATCATGAATAAGTTACCAATTACCCAGTAAAGTGCTAATGCAGCTGGGAAGAAGAATGCAAATACCGTAATCATAATCGGCATCATATAAAGCATAACCGTCATTTGTGGGTTTGCTGCTGCAGGGCTTCCTGCCATCATTAGTTTTTGCTGTAAGAATGTTGTTAAACCAGCAATAATCGGTAATACATAATCCACTTGATCCAATGGGAACCAAAGGAATGTATGCTCACCAATTGCCTCAGTACGCATAATCGCATGATAAATACCAAGTAAGATTGGCATTTGAATAAAGATTGGTAAACAACCAGCTAGTGGGTTAACGCCATGCTTTTGAAATAGTGCCATCGTTTCCTGCTGCAATTTCTGCTGTGTGTTCGCATCTTTTGAGCTATATTTCGCTTGTAATTCTTTTAAAGCCGGTTGAATATCTTGCATCGCTTTAGAACTTTTTAATTGCTTAATATTTAGTGGAAGTAATAACGTACGAATAATTACTGTCACTATAATAATTCCTAATCCATAGTTCTCGTTAAATAAATCAGCAAAATACATTATTAACCGTGATAACGGATAAACAAAATAACTATTCCATATTCCTTCACTTTCCGCTGTAATTGGCTGATCTATTTCTGTACAACCAGATAATACTACTAGCAATCCAATTAGTATTGCTATAAAAAATATCTTCTTACGCAACTTCTGCTCCTCCTAACTAGTCCAACAAAAAAATCGCTTTCATCTATCATTAACTTTTATAACACATATTTTACAATAAACGAGCATTAGATTCTATCTTAATCTAACACATTACCTACGCTTTAATAGTCTTTCTTTCGACAATAAGTGCGTTAAGCTTTTCTTTACCTCAAAAAAATCCATCGACTTAGTTGGCTGCCTCGCAATAATAATCATATCATAGGAAGCTTCAATATCATTTTCTAGCTCATGAAATGCTTGCCGTAAATAACGTTTAATCCGGTTCCGTACGACCGCATTCCCAATCTTTTTGCCTACAGATAAGCCAATTCGAAAATGTTCCTGATCCTTTTTCTTCATATAATAGATAACCAACTGTCGATTCGCAAAAGATTTCCCCTTTTTAAAAATAGCTTGAAAATCTTTATTGTCCTTCACCCGATATTCTTTCTTCATCACTCATCACCTAACACTAAAAAAGCCAAGTTCCCCTGTTCTTTATGTAAAAAAAGCAGGTGGGTCTATATCCATTGTGAACCACTGCTTTAAAGTTTATTCTATCCAATTTAGAATTCCGTTTTTACACCGTTCATTCTCTCTCTAGCGTAAAAAAGACCACTGACGCTTCAGTGGCCTATGCAGATAATACTTTTCTTCCTTTACGACGACGACGAGCTAAAACTTTACGACCGTTTTTAGTGCTCATACGTGCGCGAAAGCCATGTACCTTTTTACGCTTACGGTTATTTGGTTGAAACGTTCTTTTCATTTATGTTGCACCTCCCCGAGGGATCTTATTTCTCCAAAACAAAATCTAATCCAATAGACATCCATGCAATTATACTGAAAAAATCCACCAACGTCAACTTGCATTTTCAGAAAAACTTACATTTATTCCTCTTTTAACAATCCCAATTTTATTTCATTCACAAACAAGTACGATAATTATTCCCCCTTTTACAACACAAAAACACTTATCCACACACCTTGTTCATGAATTTTTACGCCCAATTTTCTATCCACAACATTTGTCGACAAGATAATCACAAAATATAGTGGTGTGAATAAAAAATGTCTACAACCACTAGATATTGTGGATAACTGTCGAAAAACCATTGCAGAGCTTGCTTTTTTTTGATATTATAGTTGTGTTTTAATATGTTAATAAGTATTTCTCTAGTAAAACTTATGCACAATTTGTGGATATCCTGTGGACAATTATTCACAGTCTGTTTTTAACCTATCCACAAATTTTTATAATCTGCGAATAACTCTTTTCCATACTTGTACTGTATAATGTAAATTATCCACACATGTAACTATTTTTTGTAGTTATCGTTAGAAAACATCACTTTTTAATAGCAAATGGGATGATTTTCTATTGCAAGCTGGAAATAGTTTAACCTTGTTCTATCTGTGAAAGAAATAATAGATTATATACCTTTCCATCTTATGAAGCATCTTTTTAAAATATGCGGAAAAGATTGAGAGAGGTTTTTTATTCTTAATTTGGGCTAATCTATTATCGTTACTTGAAAGGGGGGAACGAATTGGAAAATATCCATGATTTATGGAATGCTACGCTTGAAAAGATAGAGGAAAAAATCAGTAAACCTAGCTTTGATACATGGTTAAAGGAGACGAAAGCAGAGAATTTAGAAGGAAATACGCTAACGATATCTGCTCCAACCGAATTTGCTAGAGATTGGTTAGAAGAACAATACTCCCAGCTAATTCAAAAGGTTTTACTAGAAGTAACAGGGTCAAAGCTTAATATAAAAATTATTATTCTAGATACTGTAATTGAAGAGGAATTTAAGCAGAAGCCAAAGCCAAAAGCAAATGTTCATGACACCCATGACGGAAAAACGATGCTAAATCCTAAATATACATTTGATACATTTGTAATTGGATCCGGAAACCGTTTTGCTCATGCCGCATCCTTAGCTGTTGCTGAAGCACCTGCGAAAGCTTACAACCCATTATTTATATATGGGGGCGTTGGCTTGGGGAAAACCCACTTAATGCATGCGATTGGCCACTATGTACTAGAACATAATAAAGATGCCAAGGTGGTATATATTTCGTCTGAGAAGTTCACGAATGAATTTATCGACGCCATTATGGAAAACAAAACGACTAACTTCCGTAATAAATACCGTAATGTTGATGTGTTGCTAATAGACGACATCCAATTTATTGCTGGAAAAGAGTCAACCCAGGAGGAATTCTTCCATACCTTTAATGCGCTTCATGAAGCAAATAAACAAATTATTATTTCTAGTGACCGGCCACCAAAGGAAATACCAACACTGGAAGATCGCCTTCGTTCTCGATTTGAATGGGGACTTATAACGGATATCACCCCTCCTGACTTGGAAACCAGGATCGCCATTTTAACGAAAAAGGCTAAAGCTGAAGGACTTGATATTCCAAATGAAGTCATGCTCTATATTGCTAATCAAATCGATACGAATATTCGCGAGCTTGAAGGTGCATTAATTCGCGTTGTGGCTTACTCATCACTTGTTAATCAAGATGTTGATGCGGCATTAGCAGCAGATGCATTAAAAGATATTATTCCTAACAATAAACCTCGAGTGATTACAATTGCTACGATTATGGAAGTGGTTGGCGAGAAATATAATGTCAAAAAAGAAGACTTTTTAGCTAAGAAACGTACAAAGTCCATTGCCTTTCCACGACAAATTGCGATGTATTTATCTAGAGAACTAACCGATTATTCCTTACCTAAAATTGGGGAAGAATTTGGCGGTCGTGATCATACAACTGTCATCCATGCCCATGAAAAAATAGCAGGCATGTTAGATAAGGATTCTCTTTTTGCGAAAGAAATTGAAGAAATTAAACAACAATTACACGCTCTTTAAGATGCTATCCCCTGTTTATAGCGTGGATAACACATACACAGTTACAAACAGTTTATTCACATGTGGATAACTATATTCTATCTAGGTTCAAACGGGTTATCCACATAATCACACCCCTTATTACTATTATTACTATCTTTTTATAATAAAAAATAAATATATATAGAACCATCCATTGGAGGATTTTTTCATGAAATTTACGATTCAACGTGATCAATTAATCGATAGTGTTCAAGATGTAATGAAAGCTATATCTTCAAGAACAGCGATTCCAATTTTAACTGGAATGAAAATTGAGGCGAAATCTCATGGCATTACGTTAACTGGTAGTGATTCTGATATTTCGATTGAATCTTATATTCCAGCTGAAGAAGAAGGAATGGTCAATGTAGAAAATATCGAAGAAGGAAGTATTGTATTACATGCGAAATACTTCCCCGATATTGTACGGAAATTACCTGAACAACATGTAGAAATTGAAGCGGATGAAAATCTTAGCGTCACAATTCGTTCTGGTAAAGCAGAATTCCATTTAAATGGTCAAGATGCAGAAGAGTACCCTCAACTACCAAAATTACAAACAGATGATAGCTTTGAACTACCTACTGATTTATTAAAAAGCTTAATTAAGCAAACTGTATTTGCCGTTTCATCTATGGAAACGAGACCAATTCTAACTGGTGTCAATTTATCACTTGTCGATAATAAATTATCCTTTACCGCAACAGATAGTCACCGATTAGCATCTAGAGAAGTTCCTGTTAATTCAACAAAGGTTCAATTCCAAAGCATCGTTGTACCAGGAAAAAGCTTAAATGAATTAAATAAAATTCTTGATGACTCGGAAGAAATGGTAGAAATTAGTGTAACAAATAACCAAATCTTATTCAGAACGAAACACTTAAACTTCCTATCGAGAATTCTTGACGGTAACTATCCAGAAACATCTCGATTAATTCCTGAACAGAGTAAAACCGTTCTACAAGTCAAAACAAAAGACTTAATTTCTAGTATTGATCGTGCTTCTTTACTAGCACGTGAGGAACGGAATAATGTCGTAAAATTATCTACGTTAGATCAAAATATTGTAGAAATCACAAGTAATTCCCCTGAGGTTGGACATGTATCGGAAGAACTGACCGTACAATCCATCGAAGGAGAAGAACTGAAGATTTCGTTTAGCTCTAAATATATGTTAGATGCATTAAAAGTTATGGATGTTGATGAAGTGATGGTAGATTTCACTGGAGCAATGAGACCATTCATCATCCGCCCTATCAACGATCCAGCCATGATTCAATTAATCTTGCCAGTACGAACTTATTAACATGTGGATAAGTATATTTCCATAAAGAGTAGTATTGGTCAATCTCCAATCGAAGCACTGAGGAAACAAGTATTTCCATTGCTAAAGAGATAAAATGCTCTTGAAAATAATCATAACTATACGGAACGGTCGGTATGCACGGAGACTCCTGCTGGATTAATGAACCTCCATGCCCCCTTAAGAAGTAGCACAAAGGGCTGATAGGCAACCTGTTAGAAAGTGCAGTGTATACCGGCAGTGGTTCTGGCTAGAATAAAAAAATGGCTTTTATCACCAAAATGAATGATAAAAGCCATTTTTTTATGCACATAAATGCATTTATAAGCCTATATAACCGTTTTAACTATAATTTAAGGGGCATACCTTTCCTTAAAGCAAAAACTTTAGTAAAATGATAATAAGCGATGATTTCAAATAAACAATAAGAAACTGGTGATCAACTTGCATACAGAAATTGAAATTAATACGGAATATATCACCCTTGGCCAATTTGTAAAACTTACCAATGTATTAGAATCCGGTGGTATGGTAAAAGCATTTTTACAAGATCAAGGTGCAATTGTTAATGGAGAAAGAGAACAACGTCGAGGAAGAAAGCTATACCCGAATGATGTTGTAGAAATTGAGGGTGCTGGATCTTTTATTGTGGTTAAGAAAGATTAGTTCCTAAATGAGGAATCTACATGCATATTGAAGAAATAATACTAACCAATTATAGAAATTACCAAAAATTAGAGCTTAGCTTTGCCAATAAAGTAAATGTCATTATAGGTGAGAATGCACAAGGGAAAACGAACCTAATGGAATCTATCTACCTTCTCGCCTTTACGAAATCCCACCGGACACCAAAAGAAAAAGAATTAATCCGTTGGGATACAGAGTATGCTAAAATAGAAGGTAGAGTAAAAAAGCGAAATCAGTCGATTCCACTGGAAATCGTCATCTCTGCCAAAGGCAAAAAGGCTAAGTTGAATCACTTAGAGCAAAGAAGATTAAGTGATTATATTGGTAACTTAAACGTCGTCATGTTCGCCCCTGAAGACTTGACACTCGTAAAAGGACCTCCACAAATTCGTAGAAGATTTATCGATATGGAACTAGGTCAAATCCAGCCACGATATATTTATCACCTTGGACAATTTCAAAAAGTACTCAAGCAGCGGAATCATTTGTTGAAGCAAATGCAGCGAGATCGAAGTATGGATCGGGTGATGCTTGGTATTCTAACCGAGCAACTAATAGAGCATGCCAGTACGATTTTAGAAAGACGCTTTGCCTTTATTGAGCTATTAAGAAAATGGGCAAAGCCAATTCATCATGGAATTAGTCATGAACTAGAAGCGTTAGAGATTGTTTATTCACCTTCAATTGAAGTATTAGAAGGCGCATCTAGGGAGAAAATAGAAAATAGTTATCAGGAGAAATTCAATCAAATTATAGAAAAAGAGATTGAACGTGGAACAACGCTTTTAGGACCACATCGGGATGACATCCTTTTTTATGTGAACGGAAAAAATGTTCAAACCTATGGGTCACAAGGTCAGCAGCGGACAACCGCATTGTCTTTAAAGCTTGCTGAAATCGATCTTATATATAGCGAGGTAGGAGAATATCCGATCCTATTACTGGATGATGTCCTAAGTGAATTAGATGACTTTAGGCAATCACATCTTCTAAATACGATTCAAGGTAAGGTTCAAACCTTTGTTTCGACAACTAGTGTTGATGGCATTCATCACGAAACCTTGGAGAAAGCAGATATATTCAGGGTCCATAATGGAACAGTCACTAGGTAATGACAATAGCTGACTTGTTGGGGGAATAGAAATTGTTTATTCATATTGGAAATGGCAATGTTATCCGGTCAAACGATATTATTTCCATTGTTGACCATAATATTATTTCGTCATCAACAATCATGGACGAGATGATAACAGCTAACCAAACACATATTATTGGACCTAAGGAAGGTGCAAAGTCAGTCGTTATCACGAATAATCAGTTGTATTTTAGTACATTGTCTGTTGCAACATTAAAAAAACGGGCAAGTATAAAATCAACTATCAGTAAACTCGATGATTATTCAGAGGATCTAGAGCTTGAATAATTAGAATGTAGGTGGAAAAAGCAATGGAAGAAAACGTAAAAGCAGATCAGTCGTATAATGCCGACCAGATACAAGTATTAGAAGGTTTAGAAGCAGTACGAAAAAGACCAGGGATGTATATTGGTTCTACAAGTGTAAAGGGACTACATCACTTAGTTTGGGAAATCGTTGATAACAGTATTGATGAAGCATTAGCAGGCTATTGTGATCATATCCAAGTCATTATCGAAGAGGATAACAGTATTACAGTAAAAGATAATGGCCGTGGAATTCCAGTCGATATTCAAAAAAAGACAGGTAAACCAGCAGTTGAAGTCATCATGACAGTCCTCCATGCCGGTGGTAAATTCGGCGGTGGCGGCTATAAAGTGTCTGGTGGACTACATGGTGTAGGTGCTTCCGTAGTAAATGCACTATCAACTAATTTAGAAGTATATGTCCATCGTGATGGGAAAATTCACTATATCGGATTTGAACGTGGTGTACCGACTAATGAACTGCAGATAGTTGGGGAGACCGATCACACTGGTACGACTACACACTTTAAACCAGATCCAGAAATCTTTACAGAAACGACTACGTTTGATTTAGATACGCTCGTACAACGTGTACGTGAGCTTGCCTTCTTGAATAAAGGTATTCGTATTACCATTGAAGACAAACGTACGGGAGAAGAGCCACAGTCCTTCCATTATGAGGGTGGGATTAGTGAGTATGTGGAATATATCAACCGTAATAAAGAGGTACTACATGAGCCTTTCTATGCAGAAGGTGAAGATCAAGGGATTAGTATTGAAGTAGCGGTTCAATACAACGATGGCTTTAATAGCAGCATTTACTCTTTTGCCAACAATATTCATACGTATGAAGGCGGTACACATGAGTCTGGATTTAAGACAGGCTTAACCCGTGTCATTAATGATTATGCTCGAAAAAATGGCCTTATGAAGGAAAGTGAGCCTAATTTAACTGGGGATGATGTACGCGAAGGAATTACCGCAATTGTTTCCGTTAAACACCCAGATCCACAGTTTGAAGGACAAACGAAAACGAAGCTAGGAAATAGCGAGGTACGTGCGATTACAGACTCGATCTTTAGTGAGTTATTTTCTACGTTTTTACTTGAAAATCCTTCCGTTGGTAAAACTATTGTAGAAAAAGGATTAATGGCTTCCCGTGCACGTGCTGCTGCGAAAAAAGCACGTGATTTAACAAGAAGAAAAAGTGCCCTTGAAATTTCGAATTTACCAGGTAAGCTTGCTGACTGTTCATCGAAGGATGCTTCCATTAGTGAACTATATATCGTAGAGGGTGACTCTGCGGGTGGATCGGCAAAACAAGGTAGAGATAGACATTTCCAAGCCATTTTACCGTTACGAGGTAAAATCTTAAACGTGGAAAAAGCGCGTTTAGACCGTATTTTATCTAATCTGGAAGTTCGTTCTATGATTACAGCGATGGGAACTGGTATTGGTGATGACTTTGATATCACAAAAGCAAGATATCAAAAAATCGTCATTATGACCGATGCCGATGTTGATGGTGCACATATACGAACATTACTATTAACATTTTTCTACCGTTTTATGCGTCCATTAATTGAACATGGCTATATTTATATCGCCCAACCACCTCTTTACAAGGTCCAACAAGGTAAGGCTGTACATTATGCGTATAACGATGCCGAGCTGGATAGGATTTTAAGGGAATTACCAGAGGTGCCAAAACCTGGTATCCAACGTTACAAAGGTCTTGGTGAGATGAATGCCGAACAGCTTTGGGAAACAACGATGGATCCAAACAACCGTACCTTGCTACAGGTGGAGTTAAAAGACGCGATTGAAGCGGATCAGGTATTTGATATGTTGATGGGTGATAAAGTAGAACCTAGACGTCAGTTCATTGAAGAGAATGCTCAATACGTGAAAAACTTGGATATTTAAGCTAGCTAAATAAAATGTAATAGAATTCGGAAACCGATTCATTCGGTTTCCATAAATGTCTAAAACGAAATAGATGGTCTAGACATTATCAGGAGGTTTTTAATCGATGGCGGATCAGGAACGTCAAAGCGTAAAAGAAATAAATATAAGCCAAGAAGTGCGGACATCCTTTTTAGATTATGCGATGAGTGTAATTGTTGCACGTGCATTGCCTGATGTACGTGATGGAATGAAGCCTGTACACCGAAGAATATTATATGCGATGAATGATCTAGGAATGCATTCCGATAAAGCATATAAAAAATCTGCACGTATTGTTGGGGAAGTAATTGGTAAGTATCACCCACATGGTGACTCTGCTGTTTACGAAGCGATGGTACGTATGGCACAGCCATTTAGTTATCGTTATCCATTAGTGGATGGGCATGGTAACTTCGGTTCTGTCGATGGTGACTCAGCTGCTGCAATGCGTTATACCGAAGCGAGAATGTCAAAGATATCGATGGAGCTACTGCGTGATATTAATAAAGACACCATTGATTATCAAGATAACTATGATGGTTCCGAACGAGAGCCAGCAGTCTTCCCTTCTCGTTTTCCAAACCTATTAGTGAATGGAGCATCAGGGATTGCCGTTGGGATGGCAACTAATATTCCGCCACATAATCTAGGCGAAACGATTGATGCCGTTTTAGCCGTGAGTAAGGATCCAGAAATCACCATTGATGAGATTATGGAAAATTACTTACCAGGACCGGACTTCCCTACTGCTGGGATTATTTTAGGACGAAGTGGTATTCGTAGAGCCTATGAAACTGGTAAAGGCTCGGTTACGGTTCGCGCTAAAGTGGAAATAGAAGAACAAGCAAATGGTAAATCGACTATTCTCGTAACAGAGCTACCATACCAAGTAAACAAAGCGAAGCTAATTGAAAAAATTGCTGAGTTAGTTCGTGATAAGCGGATTGAAGGAATTACCGACCTACGTGATGAATCCGATCGTAATGGTATGCGTATTGTGATGGAGTTACGTCGTGATGTTAATGCGAATGTATTACTAAACAACCTGTACAAATATACGTCATTACAAACTACTTTTGGGGTCAATACATTAGCACTTGTAAACGGTATTCCAAAGGTATTAAATATTAAAGAATGTCTGATTCATTATTTAGACCATCAAAAAGTAATCATTCGACGCCGTACGGAATTTGAATTACGAAAAGCAGAAGCAAGAGCTCATATTTTAGAAGGTCTACGTATTGCCTTAGATCACTTGGATGAAGTGATTGCTTTAATCCGTAATTCCAAAACGGCAGATGTTGCTCGTGAAGGCTTAATGACACGCTTTAGCTTAACTGAAAAACAAGCACAAGCAATCCTAGACATGAGATTACAACGCTTAACTGGTTTAGAGCGTGAAAAGATAGAAAATGAATACAATGAGTTACAAAAGCTCATTCAAGAATTAAGGGCTGTTCTAGCGGATGAAGAAAAAGTATTAGAAATTATCCGTGAAGAATTAACCGAAATCAAAGAGAAATATGGTGATGATCGCCGAACTGAAATTACCGTTGGTGGCTCTGATTTCTTTGAGGATGAAGATTTAATTCCGGAAGAAAATATCGTGATTACCCTAACCCATAAAGGCTATATTAAACGCCTACCTTCTTCCACCTACCGTGTTCAAAAGCGTGGTGGCCGTGGAATCCAGGGAATGGGTACGAATGAGGATGACTTTGTGGAGCATCTTGTATCAACATCCACCCATGATACGATTTTATTCTTTACGAATAAAGGGAAGGTATACAAGGTAAAAGGATACGAAATTCCGGAATATAGCCGAACTGCAAAAGGATTACCAATTATTAACCTCCTTCAAATTGAAAAAGAAGAATGGATTAATGCGGTCATCTCTGTTAGCGAATTTAGTGAGGGCCTAAACTTCTTCTTCACGACGAAGCAAGGGATTTCAAAACGGACTAGCCTATCGCAATTTGCTAATATTCGTAAAGGCGGTCTAATCGCACTTGGTTTACGTGATGATGACGAACTAATCTCTGTCCGTTTAACAGATGGAACGAAGGATATTATGATTGCTACGAAGGAAGGCTATTTAATTCGCTTCCCTGAAGATCAGGTAAGACTTATGGGTAGAACGGCTACAGGTGTTCGTGGTATCTCCTTACGTGACGATGATGAAGTAGTATCGATGGAAATACTAGAAGAAGGCTTACAAATTCTACATGTTACGAATAAAGGTATCGGAAAACGTACACCAGAAGACCAATACCGTATTACCAATCGTGGTGGTAAAGGGATCTTCACAGCGAAAATATCCGAAGAAACTGGTCATATTGTCTCTGTACAAGCAGTTACCGGTGATGAAGATATTATGTTAATTACAGCAGCTGGTGTGTTAATCCGTATTCCAGTAGAAGGAATATCACAAACAGGAAGAAACACACGCGGTGTTCGTCTAATCCGTTTACAAGAAGGCGAAGAAGTAGCAACGGTAGCGAAGATTGATAAGGATGAAGAAGAGTTAGAGGCTCCTAATGAAGAAGAAGCAAATGTTTCAGGAGAAGCTAGTTCAGAAGATGAATAATAGATAAAAATGAGGTGACGAAGAAATAACTCTCCTTCGTCACCAATATTCATCACAGGGAGGGAATAACATGCGTGTTACACCAACTCAAATAGTTCCTGGTTGTATTCTCTTACGTGAGGTTAGAGGGAAAACAAACCGTCCAATTATCCCCCAAAATACCGTATTAGATGAAAAGCATATTAAGATATTACATAAATTTTTAATTAAACAGGTTGATGTTTCGGAACGGCTGAAGGATGGTACACCATTTAAGCCCAAGACCACGGATGAACAAGTGGAATCACCTAGTCCAACATCAAACCACCTTGCACCACTGTTATCTTTTAAAGAACATTACCTGCATGTCGTAGCAGAATACAAGAAGCTGTATCATTCTTGGTGTAATAGTATCCCTATTGATAGCCTGGCAGTTCGCAATCTAATATTACCGTTAATTGATCGAATGAACGATATTGGTTCCGAAATATACACCCTCCATCAGTATGTGAATAAAAAGGATTATTTTTTCCACCACAGTGTCGCTGTGTCCATTCTTAGTGCTTATTTAGGCAAGAAGATGGGTTATCAAAAAGGGGAATGGTATCAAATTGGGATGGCTGGATTATTATGCGATGCTGGCATGGCAAAATTAGATACCTATACCATCTATAAAGAAGGCGAATTGACAAAAGAGGAAATCAAAGAGATGCGAAAACACCCAACCTACTCTTATCGTATGTTGGAGCAGATTTCGACATTCCCTTATACTGTTAAATTAGCAGTTCTCCAGCACCATGAGCGAATAGATGGAAGCGGATACCCTTTAGGATTATCGCAAGACAAAATTCACGGCTTTGCTAGAATTATTGCCGTATGTGATATGTACCATGCGATGACAAGTGAACGGGTATATCGAAAGAAGCAATCACCATTTAAAGTGATTGAAGCATTACAACAGGATCAATTTAGCAAGCTAGATCCTCGCGTCGTTCAAGTCTTCGTCGATGCTATTGCTAATTTTTCTATTGGAACGAGAATTGTCCTATCGAATGAACAGGTTGGGGAGATTGTCTTTATTGATCAAAAACAACCTACTAGACCGATTATTCGATTAGACAATGGAGAAATCATTACGTTAAGCAATCATCATAATTTGCATATTAAGGAAATAGTATAGAGGGAGCAGCTTATTGCCCCTCTATTTTCTTATGAAGATATTCCCCAATTAAGAGTGGAATCTTCTTCTGGGTAATCGTTAAAAAGCTTGAGATGAATGGATAATCCACATCCGGCTTCGTTGCTAATAATTCTCCCCACCATTCTGCTTCATATCGGGATAGCATACTAAGATTGTATAAAAGCAAATAGTGTACCATTATTTCCGATAGTGGAAAAAAGAGCTGTCGATCAGTAGGGAGATAGATCATGCCCTCCAGGTCCATTTGAAAAGGGCTTACGGTTGGGATAAGGGTATCTGTTAAGTCGAGCGTAATCGATTCGGAATCTATCTGGCTTTCCTGGAAAGACAGATAATCCTTCAACCGCTTGATTAACGCATTTTCTGTCATATGATAATGATCGCAAACTTCTTTTGGGATACGGATTAATCTATCTCCCCTTTTCCCGATTGGAATCAAGCTTTGGTCCTGTTCTAACGCAAAGTAGCTGATTAGCTCTGGAATAAGGCTAAATAAACTTCTCATCGTAATTTTTTCAAACGGCAGCTGTTTGATTCCGAAGAGATGCTGTGAAAAGTATGGAAATAATCCTTTATGCTGTACCTTAACCTCATCCTCTAAAAAGCTATAGTCCTTCTTTTTCCGCTTTCTAGCTGATACACCGTGTGCTAGCACAGAGGTAGATTCAGGATACTCCGGTCTTTTCGTTAGCAAGCATGCTTTTAATAAATGGGCCATCCCATAAAAGAACATAACAGGTTTTAATACTAAATCAAGCTGTTCCCCTGCACGATAATATTCTTTTCCATGGTTTAAGCAATACATAAAAACATTACAATTTTCGTAGCTTTTCCGCTCGGCATCGACTTCTTCTAATGGCAGGTAGCAGTGATATAAATATTTCTGGGCGGTTTGCTGTGATTGTAAATACGTGTAAAACGATTGAATATCTTCCGAAAAACGCATAAAATACTTCCTCTTTTTTGATAGAAAAATTTGAAAATATGAACATTAAATTAACAGCAATCTCTTATTGAAATTATGATTCGGTTGGCGTATTGTATATAACAATAGATATACGTATTAGCTTTCCCAGAGATAGATATAATATTCTTTTACCTTTGTTTTCACTACTAAATTGAAGGAGGATTTTATATGAGAAAGGATAAGTTTCAGAAAGAAGGATTAACATTTGATGATGTTCTATTACTTCCTGCTAAGTCAGAGGTTCTACCACGTGAGGTAGATGTCAGTACGGTTTTAAGCAAGAATATCAAGCTAAATGCGCCTTTAATTAGTGCTGGAATGGATACCGTGACCGAAGCAACAATGGCAATTGCAATGGCTAGACAGGGCGGCTTAGGAATCATTCATAAGAACATGTCGATTGAAGAGCAAGCAGAACAAGTTGATCGTGTAAAACGCTCTGAAAGTGGTGTTATAACCAATCCATTCTTCCTAACACCAGATCATCAAGTATTCGACGCAGAACATTTAATGGGGAAATATCGCATTTCCGGTGTACCGGTAGTCAATAGTGAAACAGAGCAGAAGCTTGTTGGTATCATTACGAACCGTGATTTACGTTTTATCCAAGACTACTCTATTAAAATTTCTGAGGTCATGACTAGTGAAAACCTCGTAACGGCTTCCGTTGGAACGACATTAGAT
This sequence comes from Ornithinibacillus sp. FSL M8-0202, assembly GCF_037975285.1. Classification (GTDB taxonomy): domain Bacteria; phylum Bacillota; class Bacilli; order Bacillales; family Amphibacillaceae; genus Ornithinibacillus; species Ornithinibacillus massiliensis. The sequence goes on along the minus strand of NZ_CP150248.1, from coordinate 1,875,833 downwards.
GAAGCTGGAAAAATCCTTCAGCAATATAAAATTGAAAAATTACCTCTAGTAGATGAACATGGTATTTTAAAAGGATTAATTACCATTAAAGATATTGAAAAAGTAATTGAGTTTCCAAACGCTGCTAAGGATGCACAAGGTCGTTTATTAGTAGGTGCAGCTGTAGGGGTTACAGGAGATTCCATGAAACGAATCGAAGCACTAGTTCAGGCTGGTGTGGATGTCATAGTTATTGATACAGCACATGGTCATTCTCAAGGTGTACTAGACCAATTGAGAAAAATCCGAAATGCTTATCCAGAACTGGATATTATTGCGGGAAATGTTGCAACAGCAGAAGGAACGAAAGCATTAATTGAAGCAGGTGCAACTATTGTAAAAGTTGGAATTGGTCCTGGCTCGATTTGTACGACAAGAGTTGTTGCAGGTGTCGGCGTTCCTCAGATTACAGCAGTTTATGATTGTGCAGAAGCAGCAGCAGAATATGGTGTTCCAGTCATTGCAGATGGTGGAATTAAATATTCTGGTGATATTACAAAGGCTATTGCAGCAGGAGCACATGCGGTAATGCTTGGAAGTATGTTTGCAGGGGTATCTGAAAGCCCTGGTGAAACGGAAATCTATCAAGGTAGAAGATATAAAGTATACCGTGGTATGGGATCTGTAGGCGCGATGAAAGCAGGCTCAAAGGATCGTTACTTCCAAGAATCTGCCGATGCGAAAAAACTAGTACCAGAGGGCATTGAAGGAAGAGTGGCCTATAAAGGACCACTTGCAGATACCATTCATCAATTACTAGGCGGATTACGTTCCGGTATGGGTTATTGTGGAACACCGACAATAGACCAACTACGCAATGAAGGACAATTCATCCGCATTACCAATGCTGGCCTAACAGAAAGTCATCCACATGATGTTCAAATTACAAAAGAAGCACCGAATTATTCCTTGAAAGGGTAATTTTGGAAGGGAATAGGCTGAAAAAATAATCTTACCTATGAAAAAACCAAACTGATATTGTAATTCTCTCTTAGAATTCAATTAAGTTCGGTTTTTTCTTTTGGGGATAGGAATGTAGCAATCAAAGCGGTTTAGCTTTGGGTACGCTATGCATTCCTCATTAGTTCCTAGAAGCATGAGCTAGCAACTCTAGTAATTGGTAAAAATTACGCATAAGTAAAACTACCTATTTACGACAGAATAAGCGAGATGAGGGTTTATATAATAGCTAAATTTATGATAAAATAGGAAAGGTGTTCTATAAAAATAAAAGCATTGAAATATAGGGTGGAGGTCACAACATTGAAACAGATCTATTCAAAATTATTAATGGTGTCTCTAGCAATTCTAGTAGCCATGACATCATTTATAGCACAACCTACGAATATACAAGCTCAAGAATTAGAATTAGATGCTGAATCAGCTATTTTAGTTGATGCGGATACAGGGAAAGTTCTTTATGCCAAAGACCCTGATATTGCCCTTCCACCAGCAAGTATGACGAAGATTATGACGGAATATCTTGTTTTGGAAGCGATTGAAAATGGGGAAATCACATGGGAAACAACAACACAAATTAGTGATTACGCATATAGCATCTCAGCTAACCCTGAGTTTTCTGGTATTGGTCTAACACAAGATAAACCGTATACCGTAAAGGAATTATATGAAGCAATGGCCATCTTCTCTGATAATGGGACAACCATTGCCCTTGCTGAACTAGTATCTGGTTCTGAAGGTGAATTTGTAAAACGAATGAATCAAAAGGCAGAAGAAATGGGCCTTCCTGATTTCCAATTTGTTAACTCTACTGGATTAGATAATAGCTCGCTTGGAGATAACTATCCAGAAGGTACGGATCCAAACGGAACAGACATGCTTTCCGCTCGTTCTCTAGCATTGTTAGCTTATAACTTGATTAATGATTATCCACACGCACTAGAGATTTCTAGTCGTATCGAGACAGAATTTGAGGGATATAAAGTAGAGAACTTGAACTGGATGCTGCCACATGAAGCAACATACCTGAAGCAGTTCCACTATGAAGGAATCGATGGATTAAAGACAGGTTACACTGGCCTAGCAGGTTATACGTTCACTGGTACTGCAGAACGTGACGGAAGAAGATTGATTACTGTTGTCATGCGTACAGATAGTAAGGAAGCTCGATTTGAGCAGACTGCTAGATTAATGGATTATGGTTTCGGCCAATTTGAAAATAAAGAACTATTTGCTGCTGGCTATCAGCTGAAGGATAAAGAAACAATTCCTGTAGCAAAAGGGAAAGAAGATCAAGTCGCAGTCTCTATTGGTGAAGGAATCTCCCTTCCAATTAAAAAAGGAGACGAAGAGCTGTATAAATTAGAATACAACATAGATGAAGGCAAGCTAAATGAAGCTGGCGAATTAGTAGCACCAGTTGAAAAAGGCGATAAAATCGGTACAGCACAACTAGTATTTACTGGTGATAATGATTATGGCTATATCACGAATACTACTAATCTATCAGTAGATTTAATCGCAGACGAGTCAGTTGAGAAATCTAACTGGTTCATGCTAGCACTAGGTGCAGTCGGCGACTTCTTCAGCGGAATCTTCTCCTCTGTTGTCGATATGGTTAAAGGCTGGTTTTCTTAAGAAAGAATAATGTGTAATTATGTTCACTCGTCATAATCAACTATGGCGAGTGAATTTTTTTAATGAATGATGGTTAACTAAAACAGTCTAAGAATAAAACTTGCACTTTTTACAAAAATTAGCTAATATAATGATTAACTAAAAAATGAACTTAGAAAAGTTATGATAGGAAATAGTAACAGTAATATTTTCCAAAGAGAGTCGATGGTTGGTGCGAATCGATGAAAATCTGCTGTGAATCCATCCTTGAACTGGTTTACCGAAATAATAGTAAGTAAACCCGGTTACGTACCGTTAACACGACTAGAGCCGGAAGAGATTACTCTTCAACAAGGGTGGCAACGCGGGAATATAAACTCTCGTCCCTATTTTTGGGATGAGGGTTTTTTTGTATTTAATAAAAGGAGGAAATGCACATGTTAGACATGAAGTATTTACGCAATAATTTTGAAGAAGTAAAAGGAAAGCTGCAGCATCGCGGTGAAGACCTATCTGAGCTAGACCGCTTTGGTGAACTAGACGAACGTCGTCGTGAATTAATTACCAAGACTGAGGCACTTAAGGCACAACGAAATGAAGTAACGAAGCAAATCTCACAGCTGAAAAAGGAAAAAAAGGATGCTGATGAAGCAATTAAAGAAATGCGTCAAGTTGGTGACCAAATAAAAGAATACGATGATGAATTAAGAGAGATTGAAGAAACATTACAAACAATCATGCTATCTATTCCTAATATTCCACATGAAAGTGTGCCAGTTGGTGAAAGTGAAGATGATAATATAGAAGCTCGTAAATGGGGAGAAGTACCAGCATTTAAATTTGAAGCACAACCACACTGGGATATTGCAACTAATTTAGATATTCTTGATTTTGAACGAGCTGGAAAAGTAACTGGAAGCCGCTTTGTATTCTATAAAGGTCTTGGAGCTAGACTAGAGCGTGCATTATGGAGTTTTATGATGGATTTACATGCCGATGAGCATGGTTATGTAGAAATGCTCCCTCCAACTATCGTTAATCGTAATAGTATGACAGGTACTGGTCAGCTGCCTAAATTTGAAGAGGATGCGTTTAAATTAGAAGGCTGGGATTATTTCATGGTACCAACTGCTGAAGTACCAGTGACAAACTATCATCGCGAAGAAATCCTTCGTGTAGAAGATCTACCGACTAAGTATGTTGCGTTTAGTGGAAGCTTCCGTTCTGAAGCTGGTTCTGCTGGTCGTGATACACGTGGTCTAATCCGTCAGCACCAATTTAATAAAGTAGAGTTGGTTCAATTTGTTAAACCAGAGGAGTCTTATGAAGCATTAGAGGAACTAACCGGACATGCAGAAAAAGTACTCAAGCTTCTGCAATTACCATATCGTGTCATGAGCATGTGTACTGGTGACTTAGGCTTTACCGCTGCGAAGAAATATGATCTTGAGGTTTGGATTCCTAGCCAAGATACCTACCGTGAAATTTCTTCTTGCTCTAATTTTGAAGATTTCCAAGCAAGACGCGCTGGCATTCGTTTCAGAAGAGAAGCAAATGGTAAGCCAGAATTCGTTCATACCTTAAACGGTTCAGGTCTTGCAATTGGCCGTACGATAGCAGCAATCTTAGAAAATTACCAACAAGAAGACGGTTCTGTCAAAGTGCCAGAAGTACTGGTTCCTTATATGGGTGGAGTAGAATTTATTAAATAAAGGGATTGGAGCTGTCTAGGTTGGGAAAATCTAGTAATGGAGGATGATTTCGATATCTACTGGTTAGTAGATATCCTTCCTCTATTAGAGAGGAAATGCCTAGAATAAACGGCCTAAACAGCTCCATAACTCCTTTACAATGCGTTTGATAATTGTTGCTCAAGTTGGAAAAGTCTTTTATTTTGGTTTCGTTAAAAAAACGTAATAATCATGTTGACATTAAAAATCAAATCCTGTATATTAATATTTGTCGCAACGGAGGTATACCCAAGTCTGGCTGAAGGGATCGGTCTTGAAAACCGACAGGCGGGTCAAACCGCGCGGGGGTTCGAATCCCTCTACCTCCTCCATTTTAAACAAAGCGCATAAATATTGGAGATATTAAAAACCGCTATATTGTAGCGGTTTTTTTCGTTTTTGCACTATTCTTTTTTCAGAAATGATTCTAATAAGGCAATTGGGATATGATATTTCTCGTTATTAAGCTCCGAATGTAGTAAATCAAATTCATCCGCTTCGCTTTCCTTCAGCTTATTAATTTCTTTATGAAGCTTCTCCATCCGATAATCTAATTCAGAGGCTACAGTTGCGGTAAACTTTAATTCCTTCGTTAAATCCTCTGGAACATTCTTACTGTATTTATAAAAAATCTTATGTTCTAGACTAGCCCAGAAATCCATCGCAACCGTTCTAATTTGTATTTCAACATAAACCTCTTTCATTTGATCAGATAGGTAAACCGGTATCTTAAATTTGATACCCATTAGGCTTTGGATTTTTGATATAATCCTTACATTCTACAACTGTAACGTCCTTTTGATTCTGCAATAAATCACTAATTTTATATATATCGGAAATAAAGGAACAAACAATCCGAATTCCCGCAATATCCCGTATAGTATTCTCAATAGATTCGAGATTAAAATCAATATTTTTCCTCGTAATTTTCTTAAAAATACTTTCTGGAGATTTTAATCTTGTTTTCGTATGTTCAATTGGATTATAGTCATGTATATGTTGAAATTCCTCTTTTAAAATTTGTATTTTTGTATCCATTTCATCGAGACCAAATTTATAAGACATCATAAAACGAGTTAATTCTTTACGGATCTCTTTTAGGCTCTGAATATTACTTTCTCCTGTATGCAAGGCATTTCTTCCTTTCCCACATGATAGTTTTATTATACTGCAAAGCATGGGTTAATACCGTTTTAAAGTAGATAAGAATTTTTCCAAAAAAAAATGATACATCGCTTAGGATGTACCATTTGTCTTGCTTATTTAATAAGTTCTCTTGTTTCCCAACGTCTTGACTGCTGAATGAAATGGCCAATCTTCTCTAAAATTGGTTCGATTGAAGTATCATCTTCCATTAAATCATAGTCCGATATGTTAATTCTTAGGATAGGACAAGCATTGAAGTTATTGATCCAGTTTTCATAGCGATTGTACATTTCTTCCCAGTAAGAAATCGGTGTACTTTTTTCCATTTCACGCCCACGCTCTTGAATTCGTTTCAGAACCTCTTCAAAAGAACCTTCTAAATAAATGAGTAAATCTGGGTGTGGGAAGTATGGTGTCATCACCATAGATTCAAATAGGCTAGTGTATGTTTCATAGTCTGTTTTTGACATTGTTCCATTTTCATAATGCATTTTGGCGAAGATTCCAGTATCTTCATAAATCGAACGGTCCTGGATGAAGCCCCCACCATATTCAAATATCTTCTTCTGTTCCTTAAAACGTTCTGCTAAGAAATAAATTTGTAGATGGAAGCTCCATCGTTCGAAGTCTGCATAGAACTTTTCCAAGTATGGATTAGTATCCACTTTTTCAAAGGATGTTTTAAAGTTTAATGCATTGGCTAATGCTTTTGTCATCGTAGACTTCCCTACTCCAACCGTACCAGCGATTGTAATGATACTATCATTTGGGATATGATATTTTTCGCGTAAGTTCATCGTTAATCTCCTCTTATTAAAGGTTAAAAGTTATTATTTAGATATTATTTCAAAAGACTTCAATTGCTTTTGTACTTGCTCGATAATCTTCGTTAAATCATCCTCGTATTGAACAAAATCCATTTCATCACCATTGATACGGATGACTGGAATATCAGGGTGCATCACTTCAAATTCATTCATATAGGCTTCATAATCCTCTGCAAGCTGAGCTAAATAGGATGCCTTAATATTTTGCTCAATTTCTCTACCGCGCATTTGGATCCTATTTAAGATGGTATCCAAGCTTGCATGTAAATAAATCATCATATTTGGAACAGGCATGTCTGCGGTGAGGATATGATATATTTTTTCGTACTTCTCAAATTTATCCGCTTGTAAGGTACGTTTGGCAAAAATCATATTTTTCGATATATGGTAATCTGCAACAACAGGTTTTCGTTGTGACAAATACTTTGTTTCAATATCTTCTAGTTGTTTAAATCGATTGCAAAGAAAGAACATTTCTGTTTGAAAGCTCCACTCATCGATGTCGTCGTAAAATTTTCCTAGAAATGGATTTTCTTCTACAATCTCTTTTAATAAATAGAAGTTAAAATGATCTGATAGTCGTTTTGCTAACGATGTTTTACCAATACCAATTGGTCCTTCTATTGCAATAAATGGGACCTCTGTCATTCTAGTTCCCCCAATCAAATGAAATCAGACAGATATCTTTTAATTTTATCATACTACAAAAGCGCTATCTATACTCGATTTGAAGGATTAGAAAGTAATATTTGGTATATGGTTAAGTTTTGGCACTTTGAATTTATTACGGAGTTTTGTATAATAAGGAATGTTCCTAGCCATATGCCTTCGTAGCTCAGGGGATAGAGCATCGGTTTCCTAAACCGTGTGTCGCAGGTTCGAATCCTGCCGTGGGCGTCATGAAAACCTTGCTGTGGCAAGGTTTTTTTTGTTATTTCTATAATTGAAAGTAAATGGGTGTAATAAATGCTAAAGAATATAAAATCAGTAATGCTAAAATAAAAGAATTAGTTAATTTAGCTGGATTAAGCGGTGGATTTTTGGCTACACTCAACAGCTATAGCTAAGATTTTTTGCTAAAATTAACGTTAATGTTAATGCAGTACCGGCGTTAGGTGTTGCTGCGCTAGATGCATGTAATTCTAAAAACAAAGGTGTTATTATTTTAAAATTAGGTTCAGGGGGTACAAATTAGTACCTTTGCTATTCCCAATGATTAATTAAAGTGAAAAAATAGCGTAAGGCTTTGTGTTAAACCCCGTGCATCAAACATTATAAAAGCTGTTTGATATTTCGTATTTTCTTCCTCATTATAAACTAGTGAACGATAGCCAGCGTGTAGTGTTCGAATGTTGTTCGGTTCATCTATTGCTTCAATTAAGTTCGGTAACTTAATATCAACATTCTGTGATCCTTTCGGGTTATTAACCGTAACAATAACTTCTATTTTTCGCACATCTACTAGAGATAAATCAGGATGTTTTGATGCTTCAGGTATTTCATTAAATTCCTCTAAGCTTATAGAGTTAAATTCTACACTTGGTAAGAATGTAGACTCTATAAAATAAGGTTTTAAAAGTATGTAACTAGTAAAAAACAGTAGGATTAAAATGACAAATACTGTACCGATTATGGTTTTTTGCTTTATAAATCTGCTATCAGAATTCTTCATATATTCCACCGCCTATAAATTTATTATTGTATAAGTATATAATAGCACCTTAGTATGAACTAAGGTGCTATTCATTAATTATTCAACATATCTGCCCAGCCAACTTCTAATAGTGAATTGATCACCATGGGTGTTTTGTTGACTACCACTTTTTGTTAGTAGAATTAATAAATTTCATCCTAACTTGTCAATAATTGTCGAAAAATAATATATATTTTATATATTAAGAAATATAGTATTGTGTTAGTATTAAATTGATAGAGAATATTATAAAAAGGAGGTGTCTGTGATGTTGAAAAAAATTTCTAAAGTATTAGCTTTATCCCTTTTAACAATCACCATTGGAGCAGGGACAAGTTTTGCATCAAATTCAGTACAAGAGAACGAAAATTCTATCATCGATAAATCACGAACTCCTGAGATATCAACTACAGCAGTATTGAAAGACGAAAAAGCGATATCTGCGTTTGCTAGTGGATATACTGCATCAAGTAAAATGAAAGTATCTTTTTCAAATTGGCGTGATCCTGGTAAAAAGTATTGGGGAACTGCTACATCGTCTGCAACAAGAACTATTGATTATATTCAAGCTCGAGCAAGAATCTATGAAAATGGAGGACTTATTGGCTCAGCTCAAGACGAGGCTCAAAACTCTTCATATGCTGGAGCTACAGCAAAGGGTGACTCTGGGTTGGTAGCTTGGGACAATCATGGCATTGGAAATCATAGGTATGAAGATGCTGGTTTTAAGGATATAGTACATGAGACTAGAGATGATACATGAGACTAATTTACAAAGGCTACTGATATAAATACTCAGTAGCCTTAAAAATATGGTGATGATAAAAATGAATTTTAAAAAGAAAGCTCTAATTATTTTTTATATTTGCTTATTATTTTCAATTGGCTTTTTTGTTATGGAAATTTATAATAACTCAATTGATAAGAACAATAATAAAAACATAATGGAAGATAATCTTCCAGGAGTTACTGGACCTGGAACTAATACAATTAGTTATGGGCTATATAAAGATGATGAGTTATTAGAAAATCACGAACAAAAATTCAGCGGTAAAGAAAAACTTACATTATCTCTTTCAAATTTCGTTGGTTTTTCAAGAGAGTATGTTATAGTAGCTCTGTTAGATTATATACAAACAGAAATAGAAGTAAATGGTAAGAATACAAGAACTTATAAATTTTCTGTTGGCGAAAATGAAACAAAAAATATCCCATTTATCATAGACATTCCCGAGGATACACATGAGTTTTCTTTACTAGTTTTTAAGGACCCCAATTTTGTCGAATTAGATAATGAAAGTTATAATTCTCTTTCCTCACTCGAAGAAGTTATTGCTCTTAGATTTAATCTGAATGGCAGTAATAAAATTATTCCAGAGACGATGAAAGCTGAAGGAGAAAAAAGTAGTTTACCTATAGTTCCTTTATTTTTAAGCTCTACATACGATGAATTAAAAATTGTAACAGAGCATTTTAATAATGATACATTATACTTATTTTCAGGTGAATATGAAATAGGTAATGAAAAGGAACAAGCTATAATTGTTTTTAATGATTGGGAACAAATCTCGCTAAATGATAATATGGTTAATTACCTTGAGACAACAAATAAAATGAAATATTATCCTTTAAATTTGACAAATAAAGGAATATACCAAATTGTATCTTTTCCTGAACCGTATAATGTAAATAATACAAATAGAGAATCACAGAGAGTTTATAGCTCATTTCGATTCTATTCTTATTAAGGAGTGAAAGTAATGGGAAGTATAATAAGTTTATTTGTTGGTATAGGAATTGTGATGTTGTTTTTGTTTTTAGTACTTGTTCGTACAGTTAAGGATAACAACAATAATAAAAAATAAAATGACGTAGTCTGTCAAAAATAGGGCCAAAAGACATTTAAATAAGATATTGAAAGAGTAGTTAATATAAATACAAAAGTTTTCGGTAAACCTACCTTATCTGTACATAAACTAAGACACTCATTTGCGACTAGATATCATGTCGAAAACAATGAATGACCTAAATTAAGAAACAGTTAGGTCATTCATCAATACAAACTATTAGAATTTATACTCAACTTACAAATGACGAGGCGCAAAGCGTAAATAAAGGTGACAATTGATCAAATCTAATGTAAGGGTGTGACTGCTAAACTAGAATAGACAGTTTCTGCTAGATAAAAAGAAACACTTATTTACTCAAATATACCAATAATAAGTACCTTCCATTGTAAAATATTTATATCAAATATACGCATCAATGGAGGTAGCAAAAGGTGGATAAGTGGGAAATGTATATGGAAATACATCAATTAATAAAAAAAGGGTTTAGTAAGACAAAGGTTGCAGAAAAACTAGGAATATCAAGGTCAACCGTTCATCGTTATCTAAAAAGGAATCCTTCGGATATGTCTGAGTGGGTAGAGTCCCTTCAGACAAGAAGTAAGAAATTAGATCCTTATAAAGAGCTAATTTTGTCCTGGTTGAAAGAGCATCCAGATATGTCGGCTGCACAAGTAGAAGACTGGCTAAAAGAAAAATACGAAGGTATAGAAGTAGGTGAAAGTACAGTTCGCTCCTATGTTAGAAATCTTCGGGAAGAATTTAAAATAAAGAAGGAAACTTCAACACGAATCTATGAAGCTATTCCAGATTCACCTATGGGTGAGCAAATACAAGTTGATTTTGGTCATACGAAACAGAAGGCAGTTGATAATAAGGAAATAAAATTAAACTTTATAGCTTTCGTATTATCAAATTCAAGATATAAGTATCAGGAATGGCTGGACAGGCCTTTTACTACCCAAGATGTGATTAAGGCACATGAAAATGCATTCAGGTGGTTTGGGGGGATTCCAAGTGAATTAGTGTATGACCAAGATAGTTTAATAGTCGTTAGTGAGAAGTGAGAATGGTGGGGATTTGATTTTAACTAAAGAGTTTCAACAATATAAAGAATCTAGGAATCTAACCCTTCGTGTTTGCCGCAAGGCGGATCCAGAGAGTAAAGGAAAAATAGAAAATGTAGTTGGTTTTATTAAACATAACTTCGCTAAACATCGAGTATTTCATAACATTGATTCTTGGAATGAACAGGGTTGGGAATGGCTCAATAGAACTGGGAACTATAAAGTTCATCATACAACAAAAAAGAGACCGGTCGAAGTGTTTTCCCTGGAAAGACAACACTTAAGACGAGTCACCAAAAACTTAGATATAAAATATAACTATGAAACTAGTATATCAAGATGTGTCCATAAGGACAATACTATTCGTTATTTATCTAATCGTTATTCTCTTCCATTGGGGACGTTTGGCAAATATGAAACTCTCTGCATTAAGGAAACCGAAGAAAAGGTATTAATCATCTATAGCCCTGAAACAGGAGAAGTCATCGCAAAGCATAATATCCCTGACGGGAAGGGATTATTGATTAAAGATAGGAAGCATAGCCGAGATAGGACAAAAGGTATTGATGCATTTATGAATACCGTTTCCCAGCAATTTAATGACAACGAGATAGCTTATGATTATCTACAAGCAGTAAAAGAAAAGTACCCTCGATATATCAGGGATCAACTCCAAATGATATTAAAAGAGACAAAAGTAAATAACAGGGAAATTCTATCGGCAGCATTGAATGAGTGTATAAAAAGGAACCTGTATAGTGCAACAGATTTTAGCGATGTCGTTGCCTATTTAAAACGACAACGACAAGTTGAAGATACAGTGATTGATACCGCTAAGAATGTGACACATGTAAAGAGAGTTTCAGGCTGGGTCATGGAGACGGAGGCTCAAAAAAGAGAAGTTGGTGCCTATACTGCAATACTGGAAGGTGAACTAGTATGAGTCAGCTGAACCAGGTACAAGAACTGATGAGAACTTTACGTTTGACGGAAACAGCAAATCAGCTTCCTGCATTAATTAGAGAGGCTGAGCAAAGGGATTCATCCTTTACTCAGTTCCTCTTAGATGTAGCAAAATATGAACAAACTCGGAGAGAAGAAAAGCAATTAGAAAAACGATTTAAATGGGCCACATTTCCATTCCAAAAAACACTAGAGGAATTCAATTTAAAAGAACAGAAATCATTAAGCAATAAGCATTTGAATAGATTGAAGGATTTAACATGGATAGAACAGTTGCACAATATCATTCTATTAGGACCACCAGGGAGTGGGAAAACACACATTTCAATTGGGTTAGGAATTGAGGCTTTGAACCAAGGATACAAGGTTATCTTCACTACGATGGGTGACCTTGTCCGCCTATTGAAAACGGAGGAAATTACACGAAAGTCACAGGCAAGAATGAAAAGAATAAGAGATGCGGATTTAGTCATTATTGATGATTTGATGTTTATGGCGATGGATCAACAGGAAGCAAATATGTTTTTTCATTTGATCAATGACTTATATAATCAATCGTCCATTATTTTAACATCTAATAAAGGGCCAAAAGAATGGGGTGAATTATTAGGTGACCAGGCAATAACAACAGCCATATTATAATGGACCCAAGATTTTAGACAGCAAGAAAGGATATGTTAAGGTAGGTTTATGAAACAAAAAAGGAAACGATATTCACCAGAATTTAAAGCACAAGTTGTATTGGAAATTCTTAAGGAAGAGAAGTCTTTAACTGAGCTGTCCTCTGAATATGGGATTCATGTTAATCAGCTGCGGAAATGGAAAACACAATTTCTAGAACAAATGCCGCAACTGTTTCAAAAGCAGAACAAGGATCAAGAAAAGATGAAAGCTGATTATGAAGAACAAATTGAAAATCTATACGCTGAAGTAGGCCGATTAACCACGCAATTGTCGTGGCTCAAAAAAAAATCTGGCATCTACCACAACTAGGCAAGAACGTGTGAATATGATCGAATGGCAAGACTCAGAATTATCCATTACAAAACAGGCAGAGCTATTAAGCCTTAACCGTTCAAGCCTTTATTATAAACCAGTCGGGCCTTCAGCAGAAGATGTAGCCATCAAGCACCGTATCGATGAAATTTATACAAAATACCCATTTTATGGGTCTCGTAGGATAACAGCACTGCTAAACCAAGAAGGAGTGAATATCAATCGCAAAAGAGTACAACGTCACATGCGAGAAATGGGGATTCAAGCTGTTTATCCGGGTCCAAATTTAAGTAAACGGAATCTACAACATCGAATTTATCCATATTTACTGAAAGGAGTGAACATTAACTATCCAAATCACGTTTGGAGCATTGACATTACCTACATTCGACTCCAACGAAGCTGGATGTACTTAGCAGCGGTTATTGACTGGTATTCCTGCTATGTCATTAGCTGGGAGCTGGATCAATCCCTAGAAATTGGATTTATCCTAGATGCCGTTCAAAGGGCCTTCTCTATAGCTAAACCCGTTATCTTTAATAGTGATCAAGGCAGCCATTTTACCAGTCCCAAATATATCAATCTACTAAACTCTAAGGAAGTTCAAATCAGCATGGACAGTAAAGGACGTGCTTTGGACAATATTATCATAGAACGTTTTTGGCGCAACATAAAGTACGAAGAAGTATATCTAAAAGATTATGAAAGTCCAAGGGAGGCTAGAATAAATATAAGAGATTACATTGATTTTTATAATTACAATCGCCCTCATCAATCGCTAGATTATAAAACACCATCATCAGTTTATTTTAATTAAACAGGTTCGTCATTGCCCTTCCCATCTTTGAGAAATTATCTTTCATGCGACAGAACCTGTCACATGAAAGGCATGGTTGGCAAGATGGGAAGGAGCAAAACTCAATGCACCTTAAATTTATAAAAAAGTTGTCTTGACGATGGGGTCCACTTTAAATTCCACTCAAAATATATTATAATAGTATTGAAATAGTTTTTAACATAACCGTTTACTTTAGGAGATGAATTTCAGATGAAAGCGTTAAGATGGCATAATGCTAAAGATTTAAGACTAGAAAATATCGAAGAACCTACTGTAAAAAAAGGTGAAGTAAAACTTAAAGTTGAGTGGTGTGGAATTTGTGGAAGCGATTTACACGAATATACAGCCGGCCCAATTTTTATTCCTAAGGAAACACCACATCCATTAACTGGAGATAAAGCTCCGATTGTTATGGGGCATGAATTTTCTGGACAAGTTGTTGAAATTGGTGAAGGTGTAACCAAAGTACAAGTTGGTGATCGTGTTACAGTAGAACCAATTTATAATTGCGGAAAATGTGATGCTTGTAAACAAGGGAAATATAATCTTTGCGCAGATATGGGATTCTATGGTCTTGCTGGCGGTGGCGGTGGGTTTTCTGAATTCACTTCTGTTCCAGAACACATGCTGCATAAACTTCCAGAGAATGTATCATATGAACAAGGTGCACTTGTTGAACCGTCAGCTGTTGCTCTTCATGCTGTGAAACAAAGTAAACTACAAGTTGGTGATAAAGCAGCCGTATTTGGAACTGGTCCAATTGGTTTATTAGTGATTGAAGCCTTAAAAGCAGCAGGTGCAGCAGAAATCTATGCAGTTGAATTATCTGAACAACGTAGACAAAAGGCAGAAGAGCTTGGAGCCATCGCAATTGATCCAAATAATGGTGATGCCGTACAACAAATTCAAGAGCTTACAAGTGGCGGGGTAGATGTTGCTTATGAAGTCACTGGGGTACCACCTGTTTTAAAACAAGCTATCAATTCAACCAAATTTAATGGAGAAACAATGATTGTTAGTATTTTTGAAACAGAGGCTCCGATTCACCCACAAAATATCGCGTTGAAAGAACGTACTTTAGCAGGAATTATCGGATACCGTGATGTGTTTCCAGCTGTTATTAGTTTAATGGCACAAGGTTACTTCCCTGCAGATAAATTAATAACGAAACGTATCACACTTGATGAAGTAATAGAAGAAGGATTCGAAGGTCTACTAAAAGAAAGAAATCATATAAAAATCTTAGTAAAAGCTGAGTAGTTTAATTAACCGGAATCTTATTATAGGATTCCGGTTAATTGTAATTGGAATTTGATTATCAATAATGGACTTATTATGTTTACTTTCTCCGAAATAGTTGTATGTTTTATTAACTTATACAAATTGTGCTAACAAGTATGAATCTCAAGACAATACTACTCAAAATCAAATTTACCTTGCATTTAAAGCAAGTGCTCTCTTATGCTGATAAAAAAGAGGCTGGGACAAAACTAGCCAGAAAGTAATAAAAAACTGGTTCTAAGCGATTGAAAATTGCTTGGAACCAGTTTTTTGAAATCATTTCCATTTCCTAAACTAGATTTACCCATTTTGGCGGTATACTTCCTCAAGTTTACCGCCATAAGCGCAAATCCTAATTCATTTATCACTTTCTCTTTTCCTCTAACAGACATTCGAGTGAAACCCAAATTAGCCTTCAGAAATCCGAAGACTGGCTCCACATCGATTTTACGTTTACCGTAAATTTCACCAGTTTTCTCGTCTGAAAGCTTCTCCCTGACGTATTCTTTTTGAGATTCCCACTTTTCATTGAGATATACTTTTCGATTGTTTCCCTCTTTCGCCTTTGTACACATGGAGCGTAAAGGGCATCCGGAACAATCTTCGCATTCATAGACTTTAAATTCGCGTTTAAATCCGTATTTGTCGGTTCGATGGGACACATGGCTGAATAATAATTTCTTTCCATTCGGACAAATGAATGCATCATCCTCTTCATTGTATTCCCAATTGTCTACATGAAAAGCATTGTTTTTGTGTTTTCTTTTCTTCTCCTTTCGATACTGATTATATGTAATAAGAGGTGTTCTATTTCTATTATTCATAATCACTAGTGTTGCAAAAATAATGTCGTAATTTTCAGTTTTATTATATCTTCTGTTTAGAGCCAAAAAAGTAAATACCGAATTAAAGGTGGCTCCATCCATTTGGAAATAATTTACAATTAGACCTGTGTGACAACGACAATTTGCTTATTAAGGGACGGATTTGCCTTCAATCTTTCGAAGCCAAATATGCGCTGGTTTCCATAATGCAGCCCTTAAATAACGGCTAATTTGTAGCGTTTTTCGCTTGCTTTTTGTTTCAATTTGCACAAGAACATGAAGGCAAAAAACAATAAGTGCGATAAATACTTGGTTTTGAATCGCCCATTCGCTCTGACCGTAAAACTTCTTAATGCTGAGATGTTGTTTGATCCATTTGAAGAACAATTCAATTGCCCAGCGTGATTTGTACATTTCTGAAATCTCTTCGGCACTTAAATCAAAACGATTTGTAATTAAATGGAGTTCATTTCCCTTTGAATCCAAGACCTTTATCAGGCGAAAATAATTTTCAGCACGGTTTTGTGTAGTACCAATTAAGACCATTTGGTCTGATAAAACAGGCATATTTTCGGGCAACTTAAAGTTGTAAACTTCCCGTATGACTGCGTTTTTCCGCAGCCTTGAAAGGAAAAAGTAGCCCTCGTCGGTCATGCGGTCAAAACGTTCGTAGTCTAAGTAACCACGGTCGAACACATACATGCATTCTTTGTCATCTACCATAATTTCAAGCTGGCCTCGGTCATGTTCTTTTGCAGTTGTCATTACGGCTTTTTCTGGGTAAGAAGTGCCTTTTTCCATAAATACAAGACGCAGATGCAGTTTCACTCCTGCCTTTGTTTTGCGGAATTTTGCCCATTTATGATTCGTCAAATTCAGTGGCAAAGTGCTAGAATCAATAATTTTTAATGGCATTACAAGTTTCGTATAATGCGTTTTGGCATGAATTTGTGATACTAAATCGAGAAACAGTCTTTGGAAAAGGTCGGGATTCAGCCCATTTAATCGTCGTGATAACTGAGAAATACTAATAGAATCAAGGTCGATAGCCCTTTGAAGCTTGTCATCGAAGAGGCAGTCACTTAGTGCATGAAGACTCTCGACTTCCTGTAGCTGTGCAAAAAGCAGTAACTTTAGGAACGACTCTGTCGTTAATTTTTTCGTATAGAAATCTAATTTCAATGTTTTCACCTGTTCTTCAAATAATTGAAAATTAATTGGTGAAAACCATTGTCCAAATGAAGTTTTTCGTGTAATCTTGTCCATGAGATTTGTCCTTTTTAGTGGATTTGGACGGGTTTACCACCTGACTTATCCATTATAAAGGACTTTTTCTTTGCGCAAAACAATAAAATTGAACATTTCGAGTATTTTTAATAATAAAATTAATTTAATGCAACGCTAGTGATTCATAATATCTTCATAGTTTTGTTCACTACCATACCCTGCGTCTGCCACGATATATTTAGGTAGTTCAAAGAAGCGTTCTTCAATCGTATTCAAAAAGGGAATCAACGTACGGGTGTCGGTTGGATTTGGAAACACATCATAAGCGAGCGCATATTGGCCTTCCGTCGCAACTTGAATATTATATCCAGCCTTCAGTTGTCCGTTTCCCATATAGTCATCTTTCATCCGCATAAATGTGGCATCATGATCTGTTTTTGAGTAACTATGGCGGTCTTCAAAAATCTCCATATCCTTTTGATAATTTTGTTTACGCTCAATAAAATCTTCAAATTGCTTACGATATTGTTTTGGTGCTTTTCGCTCGGAACGAAGCTGTTTCCGCTCAACACCAACGTCACTCGCTTCAATTTCCTTGTCGTATGCTTCAATTTTTTCACTCAGTTTTTCCACAATTTCTTTCATTTCTTCAACCGAAAGCTCTTCGAAATCGTCCCGTTCTATTTCAGGAATGATTCGCTTCTCAATTAACTCATCGTACATTGGATTGGACTTTTCAATTAGTTTTTCACTATAATTTTCAACCGATTTTCGCCATACAAATGTGAATTTATTCGCATTGGCTTCAATCTTTGTGCCATCAATAAAAATAGCCTCTTCTTCAATTACTTCTTCCTTTACCAACTGAGATCGAAACTGTACAAAGCACTCACGTAATAACCCTTTCGCTAATGGGTGCACACGAAAGCGATTAATCGTTCTGTAACTTGGTTGATGCTCCTGAGATAACCACATCATTCGTACACTATCTTCTAATAAGGCTTCAATCTTCCTGCCCGAAAAGGCAGACTGCGTATAACCACAAAGGATAATTTTCAACATCATCCGCGAAGCATATGGCGGACGACCTGTATCTTTTCTAAGTGGTTCAAGAGCACTTTCTGGAATACTTTCTACTAAATCATTAATGGCAAAGGCAATGTCATTTTCTTTTAATCTAACTTCCAAATCCATAGGTAATACAACTTGTTTCATGTTATAATACGACATAAGGACACCTCCGAAAAAAGTTATTGGTCGTACTTTAATTTTATCAGATGGTGTCCTTTTTGTTTACTTTAATATCAGAAAATTGCGTGCAAAAAATAATAAGCATGGTCCTTACCGTTAAAACGTTGGTAAGGACCATGCTTATATTAATTTACTGGGGTTTTGTCCCAGCCTCTTTTTTATTATTTCTTAAGTATTTGTACTAGAGTTTTTAGGAATGTATAATGGACCCAAGATTTTAGACAGCAAGAAAGGATATGTTAAGGTAGGTTTATGAAACAAAAAAGGAAACGATATTCACCAGAATTTAAAGCACAAGTTGTATTGGAAATTCTTAAGGAAGAGAAGTCTTTAACTGAGCTGTCCTCTGAATATGGGATTCATGTTAATCAGCTGCGGAAATGGAAAACACAATTTCTAGAACAAATGCCGCAACTGTTTCAAAAGCAGAACAAGGATCAAGAAAAGATGAAAGCTGATTATGAAGAACAAATTGAAAATCTATACGCTGAAGTAGGCCGATTAACCACGCAATTGTCGTGGCTCAAAAAAAAATCTGGCATCTACCACAACTAGGCAAGAACGTGTGAATATGATCGAATGGCAAGACTCAGAATTATCCATTACAAAACAGGCAGAGCTATTAAGCCTTAACCGTTCAAGCCTTTATTATAAACCAGTCGGGCCTTCAGCAGAAGATGTAGCCATCAAGCACCGTATCGATGAAATTTATACAAAATACCCATTTTATGGGTCTCGTAGGATAACAGCACTGCTAAACCAAGAAGGAGTGAATATCAATCGCAAAAGAGTACAACGTCACATGCGAGAAATGGGGATTCAAGCTGTTTATCCGGGTCCAAATTTAAGTAAACGGAATCTACAACATCGAATTTATCCATATTTACTGAAAGGAGTGAACATTAACTATCCAAATCACGTTTGGAGCATTGACATTACCTACATTCGACTCCAACGAAGCTGGATGTACTTAGCAGCGGTTATTGACTGGTATTCCTGCTATGTCATTAGCTGGGAGCTGGATCAATCCCTAGAAATTGGATTTATCCTAGATGCCGTTCAAAGGGCCTTCTCTATAGCTAAACCCGTTATCTTTAATAGTGATCAAGGCAGCCATTTTACCAGTCCCAAATATATCAATCTACTAAACTCTAAGGAAGTTCAAATCAGCATGGACAGTAAAGGACGTGCTTTGGACAATATTATCATAGAACGTTTTTGGCGCAACATAAAGTACGAAGAAGTATATCTAAAAGATTATGAAAGTCCAAGGGAGGCTAGAATAAATATAAGAGATTACATTGATTTTTATAATTACAATCGCCCTCATCAATCGCTAGATTATAAAACACCATCATCAGTTTATTTTAATTAAACAGGTTCGTCATTGCCCTTCCCATCTTTGAGAAATTATCTTTCATGCGACAGAACCTGTCACATGAAAGGCATGGTTGACAAGATGGGAAGGAGCAAAACTCAATGCACCTTAAATTTATAAAAAAGTTGTCTTGACGATGGGGTCCACTTTAAACATCATCCAAAAACTCCATAAAACAGGATTAACCATTATCCTTGTTACTCATGATAATAGCTTAGTTAAGTATAGTAATCGGGTTTTAACCATGAAGGATGGAGTCATGAAGGAGTAGTTTGGTATGAATCAATTATTAATTAAAAATCTAATTAAATCTAAAAAGAAGAGTATTTTGTTTATTATTGCTTTCATTATCATTTTTTCTCCCAATCGCCTTATTCTCTATTAAAAATATGCATGGTAATATTCACTCCGATATTGCTGAACATTCTAGAGGAATCTATGATTTATTAGTTCGATCTCCTGATGCAATATCTGACATCGAAAAAGACCTCGGAATTGTTCCCGAAAATTACTTAGGAGGTGGGCGAGGAGGTATATCGCTTGCACAATGGAATGAAATCAAAAATAGGGAAGACATTGAGATTGCAGCTCCTGTTGCTTCTCTAGGTTATTTTACTGGAATTAATTCAACATTGGGTGTATTGCCTTCCCCTCATCAAGCGTCAGCTTATCGAGTGGAATACTCCACAACAGATGGCGTAAATGACTATTTATATAATACATATGAACAGGTATTTTTAGAATCTTCCGATAATATATTGGCGAATTTAGTAAGGCAAACAGAAATGTTTAGTTTCAGACATCCAATACATGCTTTATTTCCCCTACCTGTTACATATAACCATTTAGTAGGAATTGATGCCGAAGAAGAGGAAAAATTAACTGGTATCAGCTTTACATCGATAGTATTCGGAAAGGAACAAAAAGGATTAGCTCAAGGCTTTGGATCGGATCCAGAATTACTAGAGAAAGTTCATATTATTCCTGTTATGCAATTACAAGATAGTAATGTAGTTGTCAAAGCCAAAATAGAGGTTGGGGAATTACCGTTTACTAATGAGGATACACTTCAATTCGAGGAACAGTGGGGAGTGTCTGATATTGATGAGATTATCAGCTATATTGATGACGCTAACTATCAGCAATTTTTTAAAGAGCTAATGGAAACGCAAAAAACAAATACAATATATCATGAATTGGAGTTTACAGAATTCCTTAAACCATTCAATGCGGAAGGGAAAGGAATCGTTGTGAAGGAAGATGGAAGTCTTGTCGATATGGACGAGTATAACCAGAGTGTAAGCTATGCTAATTCCACGAATTGGAATAACATAACACGCTACTATTTGGCCGACCCTGTAAATTATAAACAAACAGATGAAGGCTTAAGAGTTGAAAAAATTGGTGAAGAAAATGGCATACCAATTTATCGTCATCTTGAAGAAAAAGGAATCAGAATTACGGAAGCTAATCAATCACAAGAATTGTTATCAGTAATGACTGATGCAGTAGGTTTTTATCATATAGACGATAAGCAGGAAAGTTTAGCAGCTAGCCCACTAGGGATTTATCAATTAGAGCCAGTAACGCATATCGATGCTTCAGGAAGGGAGATTACCCTAACACCAACTTTTACTGCAGGAAGTTATATTACTGCTCCTGCTGAAGGCGTCACGAATATAGAATCAGCTGAGTTTGTAATGGGAGATAAACCAATCGACGCAATCCGTGTCAAAGTAGCAGGGATTGATGAATAATCTCCTGCTGCAGCAAAGAAGATTGAGAGAATAGCCAATGAGCTTAGCGAAATGGGATTACATGTAGATGTAGTTGCTGGTTCCTCTTTACAACAAATCGATGTGGAAGTCGAAGGTGTTGGATTAGTACAGGAGTCATGGACGACATTAGGTGCTTCTGGTCAAATCGTCGGGCAGTGGGATATTACCAATTTATTATTAGCTTTAGTCTTCGTACTTGTTTCCATTATCTATGTAATAAATCGTATAAGGTTATGGATTGTAGAGAAAGAGGATGAGATAAATCGATTTAAAATACTTGGATGGGAGTACAAACATATTAAAAGTTTGTTTAGAAAAGAGATAATTAGTTTGCTAGTAATATCTATCCTATTCTCGTTTATAGGTGTTGCAGCCTTTATGCATGCTGAGCACCAATATGTCTTGTTGTTATTAATTCAACTATTGGTTATTATCTTAATCCTGACAATGATATTAGTGATAGTAACAAAGCAATTTAACAGTGTTCTTGAGGAAAAAGACAAAAAAAGAAATCAAAAAGTAACAGTTACTAACTCTTTAGTGCTGAGAAATGTGTTGTATTATAGAAAGAGTATTGTTGCAACATTCTTTCAAATTATATTAGTAAGCTCACTAGCGTCATTCGTATATCTATCATTAACAGAATCAGTAGTGCAAACTAATCTTACTTTACTCGGACAGTATATTAATGCTGAAGTAAATGACTGGAACAAGCTTCTTATCTTCTGTACATACTTGTTAACAATTATTACATTCGTTGAAAATATTAGTGCAATGCTTCAAAACCGGAAAGAGGAAATAAACAATTATAAAATCTTAGGCTGGAAACTAAAGAGTATTAACGTGTTATATATCAAAGAAGTGTCCCTGTGGACAGGGATTGCCTTAGTGGCTGGTAGTATGATAAGCTTTTTACTTTTCTTTAGTTTTTATCCAGTAAGTGTAAAAAATATAACATTCATTATCTTAACAGGATTCTGTTTATATATACTTATATTGACCGTAACCTATAGCTTATTAAGGGGAAATTTAAGACAATCATTTATTTAAAATTTAAATATCAAAAGAAGAGATCAGAGGTCTAGCTATATAGTATTCAAGAGGGTAAAATGAGTGGCGTAATTACATTCGTTGTGCCAAATAAAGTAGATAGTTTTGATTTACGCTTGAAATCTAAATTTCTCGGAACTGGAATTCTAGTAAGGTTTGATTAAGCAGAGATGGTTACCTTAAAGTAGGTGACCATCTACTTTTTGTTTCAAGACAATATTATATTAGTGAGATTAAAAATTCTATTCTAAGAAATGGGGGGAAATTAGTGGACTTTTACTTACTTACACAGTCAAAAGTCCACCAAAGAAAAACTTATTCCCCTTTTTATATCAAGTATTTACAACAGTACAGAGTTAAATAAATCGGTTCCTTAAACCGTGTGTCGCAAGTTCGAAACCTGCTGTAACAACCCTTTATTTTCTACAAGTGAGTCATTAAATTCCTCTACTAGACGAGCAGTATCTGCAACTTTAATATTTCCTATAGCTGGTTTTACGTGATTGTTGCCCTCATCATGTAATTATGTTGAATAGCTTACACGCTTTTCTTTGAATTTTTGCCAATCGTCTAAATACTCTTCCCACTTATGCGAATATATCCTATTCTCTAGTTGCTCCGGTGTGCTAATTGATAAAACTGCATACAAATTCTTAATGTAATTTGCTGTGTGTGTGTATACATATTACTCCCTAAGTGGAATGTACGTTCGGTTTTAAGCTGTAAAAAGAGGAAGCACCAAAAATGCTTCCCTAATCGTTTATTATTCGCTTGCTTCTGTTGTCTCCACGACTTTTTCAAATAGAACCTCGTCAGTGAAGCTAAAATTTGTTAGTTTAACTGGTTCACCTGGATATAAAATTTCAAATCCTATAACAGCGTCAACAGTTGCCCCAGGTTTAACATCTGTATTTCCCATTTTTACTAATTCAGGTTTATAGTCTTCTGGGAATTGTCCGTTTGCTCCTGTTAAAGTCTCCACAGTTGTATCCGTTTCTTGTTTTGCATCAATACCTATTGACATCCATGGACTAGTAGCTTCCTCTGAATTGTTAGTAAATGACATTTCTATTGCTAAAATTTGAGTATCATTGTATTTACCAGTTATTTGTTCGATTGATTTAATTTCGTACACATAATCACCGTTATCAAATCCTGTATCACTGACTTCACTACCATTATCTTCGTCTTTATTATCGTTATTTGTTTCTTGAGTTTTGTTTTCTGATGATTTGCCCCCGTTATCACCTGAATCATTAGAATCGTTACCACATGCGGCTAGCAACAACACTAACCCTACTAATATAAATAGAATTTTCTTCATAAACCTTGTCCCCTTTTTTATGAATATATTTATATCAACTATGTAATACATAGTTGATAACAGCCATATGATAATATGATCCTTTTTTGACTTCTCTTTTAAATTTAGGCTATGTTAAAGTTTATTGTTGATAAATAGGAAAAAAATTAGAACTTCCGTTTTTTTGGAAGTTCTATTAGTAATAACGTTTTCTTCAACTAACGCACCCGTTAATTTAATAATAGTTAATGAACTAATTTCTAACAATAGGCGTTACAATTATGGTTGAAAAATGTCATCAACTGTTGTATTTAAAGTGTATGCTATTTTAAATGCAAGTTTCAAAGTAGGATCATATCGATCATTTTCGATAGCATTAATTGTTTGTCTTGATACGTTACATTTTTTTGCTAGTACATCTTGTGTTAATCCTTTATTTTTTCTAAGTTCTAAAATTTTATTTTTCATTAGTGCTCAACCGTCTATTATAAATCCAATAGTAAACAAAATAGCTACCAACTAAAAGAAGCAAATAAAACAACTCTGGATATTCTAGCTTTGGTGCTACTTGATTTATATTGAAAAAATCAAATAGGAAGTTAATGAATAAAAACATTAGTAGCAATACCCAACTACTTACAATTGCTTTTTGTTTTATTAACTGTGAACGTTCATCATCTTTTGTTTCTACACCGCCATACTCTTTATTACCAGTAGTCCAGCCAATTATAAAGAACATAATTAAACCTACTAAAAGTGGAACAATAGCTCCGATTAACAATTAAATCACCTCACAAAAATATCAAAACCTCTTTACATTATAATTTAACATAATTGATTTGGTAATGTCAAAAGGTCTTTACATTGTCTTGGTGGATTAATCAACTCTTCTGCCCCGTTAGTTGAACAAGCATCAGTGCTTATACAGCAAATTTATTTAACCTAAGTGTATCATAAGTTTCTGAATTCTGTACTAAATTCCCTTTAATAATCAAGTCATTCATTGTTACTTCATTTCTTTGGTGATGGATACTTTCCAAGACCTGAAACCAAGTAAGGTAATTGTTTAAATACTTGGTCGCAACACCATTAAATCGTTGCATCCAACCTTTTAGTCTTCTATGATAATTATTCACGTTCTGGATGTGATAAAGCCCCTTTGTACGAATCTTACCATCGGACTTGAATTGGTAAATATCCATTCCCTTTTCAGCAGCATATGTTTTAAATGCACGCCAAGAATCCGTGCATAGTATATTTTCATTTGAAATTCTATGCCCGATGGCTTTGTCTAATTGGTCTTTGGTTAACCTAC
Organism: Ornithinibacillus sp. FSL M8-0202; assembly: GCF_037975285.1. GTDB lineage: Bacteria > Bacillota > Bacilli > Bacillales > Amphibacillaceae > Ornithinibacillus > Ornithinibacillus massiliensis. The sequence goes on along the minus strand of NZ_CP150248.1, from coordinate 1,850,703 downwards.
CCATACCTAATATCTGCGAAAAGGTGGTTTTATCACGGTCTCTTGCAACCAACACGCAAACTTGTTCATTGCTTATACCACGTTTCTTCGCAGAACCACCACGCTTACGTGGTTTTCTACCTTTAATTTTTCTTTGTCCTTTTTCTGAGTACAAGAAATAGGTCTCGTCTATCTCTACGATACCTCCAAAATTAGGGATTTCAATTTGATTTAACGATGATAATAGTTTGTGTCTCCAATAAAATAGAGTGACGTGAGTGATGTTACCTATTAAGTCAGCAGACTTTCGTAGAGAATAACCTTCAATCATACACTCAACAAATTTAATCCACTGGTTAAGGTGACGAGTTCGATAAAGAACTGTATTTGTGAGGTCAGTAAAGGTCTTTTTACAAGCCTTACAGCGATAACGTTGCTTTTTAACCTCTTCGCCATCAACGATGGTTGTATATTTGCCAAATCGAACAATGTGTACCGATTCGCAATCTGGACATTCATACCCATTCTTATTTTTACGTTCAGATATTTCGTGAAGAACGGTTCCAGTCGAACTTGATGCTGTGAGTGCATCAATTAAATATTCACGCAATCTGTGCTTCTCTGCTGAATTTAATTTTTGAATGGCTTTAAGGATTTCAGTAGCTCTCACAATCATCACCAACCCTATTGTAGTTAGTTTAATTATAGAACATTCGTTCCTTAAAATCAAATATCAACAGCTAACTTTAACAGAGCCTAAATTTAATAGAATCAAAACCAACAATTACTCAAGTATACCATTAATACCATTATTTACAAAATATAATGGTAAATTAGAACTATATACGAAATAAGTGAACATTTACGGAAAGTCGCTGAATTTTGAAGGGGATATCCCCTTCATCTCACTAATTGATATAAAATTCTATCAAATTAGTGCTAAACACTTTAAAAAATTCACAAAATGTTCTAAAATACTAATAAACATTTTAAATATTTCATAATTTAAGAAATGTAATCGGTTGCAAATTTTGTAGATGAGGTGATAAAGGATGGATATGCAACGTGTACCGGCAAGAGAAGGAAATTATAATCTAAAGAACTATGATGAATTAAGATCCACCTTCAAATGGGAGGATGTGCATAAGCGCTTTTCTTGGAATGAAACAGGAAAAGTGAATATTGCATATGAAGCAATTGATCGCCATGCGGAAAACCCAGAGAAAAAAGATAAAGTTGCCCTTTTATACTCAGCGCCTGGAAGAGAGGAATCCTTAACCTTTTCCGATATTAGTAAGCAAAGTAATCAATTTGCTAATGTCCTTAAGAAATACGATGTTCAAAAAGGGGATCGGGTATTTTTGTTCATGCCAAGAAGCCCAGAATTCTATGTAAGCTTCTTCGGAATTTTAAAAACTGGTGCAATCGCAGGTCCATTATTTGAAGCCTTTATGGAACAGGCGGTTCGCGATCGTCTTCAAGATAGTGAGGCAAGAGTACTGATTACGACACCTGATTTATTAGAACGTGTACCACAAGAGGATTTACCAGACTTAGAGAAAATCATCTTAGTTGGTAATCGCAGTGAGCCATCTGATAAATATATCGATTTTTATGAGGAAATAGAAGCAGCAAGTGAAAGCTTTGATATTGAATGGGTAGATTTAGAGGATGGAATGTTAATTCACTATACCTCTGGATCTACTGGTAAGCCAAAAGGGGTTTACCATGTGCATAATGCAATGATTCAGCACTATGTAACTGGTCACTGGGTACTTGATTTGAAGGATGATGATGTGTACTGGTGTACAGCTGATCCTGGTTGGGTGACAGGTACGAGTTATGGCGTATTTGCACCATGGCTAAATGGGGTTACCAATGTTATTCGTGGGGGCCGCTTTACACCAGAGGATTGGTATTCAACACTAGAGAAACACAACGTAACCGTTTGGTATACGGCACCTACTGCATTACGTATGCTCGTGAGTGCTGGTGAAGACCTAGTGAAAAAACATGATTTCTCTTCATTGCGCCATATCTTGAGTGTTGGGGAACCATTGAACCCAGAAGTAGTGACATGGGGATTGAAAGCATTTGATTTACGTATTCATGATACATGGTGGATGACGGAGACAGGTGCACAGCTAATTGTGAATCTACCTTCTGAGGAGATTCGCCCAGGTTCGATGGGGAAACCAATCCCAGGTATTGAAGCATCGATTGTCGATAATGAAGGGAATGAAATCCCTCCGAATCAAATGGGTAATTTAGCCATTAAAGCAGGATGGCCTTCCATGATGCGTGCGATTTGGAATAATCCTAGTAAATATGATAGCTACTTTATCAATGGCTGGTATGTATCAGGAGATAGTGCTTACCGTGATGAAGATGGTTACTTCTGGTTCCAAGGTCGCTTAGATGATGTGATTAATACATCTGGTGAGCGTGTAGGTCCGTTTGAAGTAGAAAGTAAGCTAATTGAACACCCAGCAGTAGCCGAAGCTGGTGTTATCGGTAAACCAGATCCGCAGCGTGGGGAAATTATTAAAGCATTCGTCACACTAAATCCTGGGTATCAGGAATCGGATGAATTATTAGAGGATATTCGCCAATTTGTGAAAACGGGATTAAGTGCACATGCTGCACCTCGTGAGATTGAAGTACGTGATTCAATTCCAAAGACACGAAGCGGTAAAATCATGCGTCGTCTGCTTAAATCTTGGGAACTAGGGCTACCAACTGGTGACACATCTACATTAGAATCTTAACAAAAAACCCTCCAGCAAAAAGTGAGCTGGAGGGTTTTTTTATTTGCTACGGTTTACCATTCTACCGTTTATTTTCCCATGGATACGTGTTTGGTTAGGACTACTATAGGTAGAAAACGGACCTTCGATTACCAGGACTCGATTAGATGCCAACCATGAACAACAACTACGCTTCATCATCCTTCGCAATTGTAAAATTATCCTGCAGCAACAGCCAGTTCTGTGGGAATGCAAGACCTAACTTCCAATAGCTAATCCCACGTAGATTAAGCTCCTTAATCAAATCAAATTTTGCTTGAATGGACCGTGCATCCTCAAACCATACCTCATGTTCATTACCTTCCTCATCCCAATAGTTGAAATGGGGTGCTTGTGCCGTAGTGTCATACTCAATGGAAGCATTATACTGCCGAGCTAAGGCAATCGCTTGCTGTGGACTTACCGCACGAGCATATTCTCCTCCTGGTTCGTATGATAATGTCCAATCGTATCCATATAAGTTTTGACCAAGTAATATTTTATTCGATGGCATTTCCGTTAATGCATATTCCACTACTCTACGCACTTGATCTAGCGGAGATACTGCCATTGGAGGTCCACCACTATATCCCCATTCATAGGTCATGAGCACCACAAAGTCTGCAACTGCCCCGTGTGCCGCATAATCATGAGCCTCATACCATGCCCCTTCCTGTGTCGCGCTAGTTTTTGGAGCTAGAGCAGTAGACATGAGTAGCCCTTCCTGGGAAAGACGTTCCTTTGCGGTTGCTAAAAAAGTATTGTAGGCTTCACGATCTTCCGGTGGTAAAAATTCAAAATCAAAATGCACATCTGAAAACCCAACTTGACGGGCGGTATTGACAATATTGTCTAACAACGTATTTTGTGCGGCTTGAACGGTGACAATAATATGCCCAAGTTCCGCACTAAAGGCTCCTTCTTCCAGATTGGTAACCACCATCATTAAGCTAGCGTTATTGGCATCGGCAATTTGTTTGAAATCATTCAGTGGCGGGGCATTTAAACTGCCATCTCGATTGACTTGATAGCTAAATGGTGCCAAGTAGGATAAATATGGGGCGTTTTTTCTTGCGGCGTTTTCTAATGCTTCTGATACAGTTCCACCTAGTGGCTCAATATAAGCATTGGAAATGATTTCAGGTCTCGGTCCTTGGGGAATATATAATCGTAATCCTACTGGTAAAATTCCATTAACGGAAATATTATTGACACGAGCAAGCTCCTGATAGCTCAGCCCAAACCGCTGTGCGATGGTATAGAGGCTATCTCCAGGTTGCACGAAATAGAACTGTCCGGTAATTGGAATGACTAAAGCTTGCCCAACAACTAACTGATTTGGGGTATCTAATTCATTTGCGTTAACGAGTGCATCGATTGTTGTGCCGTATGTACTAGCAATGGTATATAAGGAATCTCCTTGTGAGACAACATGGATTTGCATAATCTCCCTCCTTAAAGTCATTCAAATAAAAACTTGAATAGGATCTATATTCAACTTTATGAAGGGAGCATGTACGTTATGCTTTTAGACAGGGTCAATATTAGCCTTCATGACCGTATTCATTAGATACAATGCATACTCATTGCCTTCTTTCTGTTCCGACGCTATACAATTTTTCGGAATATGCATGGGAAATTGATACATATAAGCATCCTTAGCTGAAAATAGTACACATATATCTCCAGCAATACCGGCCATGATGATATGTGTCTTACCTAATTCGCGGAGGAGAGACAATAATGGCGTTTGAAAAAAGGCAGAATGCTGTGGTTTAATGAGAAAGTAATCACTCGGTTTTGGTTTTACTTTTAAGATAATAGGTTGATTGGCATCATTCGTACAATGCTGAATAATGATATCTGGATTGGATTGCCATAACCGATAATGATCATTTACATAAATAATAGGAAGGTTATGTTCTTCTGCAAATTGTCTGAGTTTCAATAGATTAGGTACAATTTCTTCCATGTTGCTACGTAGTTTTTCACCACCATGAAAGTTAAAATCATTGATTAAATCGATAAATAGTACAGCAGTATTCGCTAGTTGGTTATGCAAACAATAGAACACCTCCTAATAATCTTGAGTTGTTATTATGGTAAAAATAAAGATAGATTATACAGATGTCGATAGAGAGCGGTGATAAGCATGAAGGATGCGTATTATATGCAACTGGCGATAAACGAAGCGGAAAAGGCTAGAGAGAAAAATGAGGTACCGATAGGAGCAATTATTGTGTATCAGGATGAGGTCATTGCATCGGGGTACAATGTACGAGAACAGTCCCAGGAGACACTATCTCACGCAGAGTTGATTGCCATACAAGAAGCCAATAAAAAAATCGGAAGCTGGCGTTTGGAGGATTGCACATTGTATGTGACATTAGAACCTTGTCCAATGTGTGCAGGGGCTATTGTTCAATCTAGAATCAAACGGGTAGTTTACGGTGCTAAAGATCCCAAGGCAGGATGTGCTGGTAGCCTGATGAATTTACTAGATGATAATCGGTTTAATCATCAGGTGGAGGTTTGTTCTGGTATTCTGCAAGAGGAATGTGGTCAATTACTGACTAGCTTTTTTAAAACCTTACGAGAGCGGAAAAAACAATAAGCTGGAAAATATTCTTATAGGGCAGTCCATTGATTTTTTTGGTTAACATGTTATAATGGATATTACCGTGCTAGGCGGGGAGGTAGCGGTGCCCTGTAACTCGCAATCCGCTGTAGCGAGGCTGAATTCCCATCACGAGGTGAGTGACCATGTGGTCTGCCTTAAGGGATTGGTGTTGACGTTTAGGTCCTGCGCAACAGGAACCCATGAACCCTGTCAGGTCCGGAAGGAAGCAGCAGTAAGTGGTTACTCCTGTGTGCCGTGGGGTTACCTAAACTGAGCCATGAACTTGAGTAACGCATGGGGTCGCTTCATCGACGTTGGGTGCACGGCATACATAATGAGTTTAAAGCCTCTTGTCTTGTACAAGGGGCTTTGTCGTACCTCATTTTACAATCCTCAAGTAAAATACTTCCAATTACTTAAGTACTAGATTTCTTTTTCATTATCATTCACATTCCAACTTAAAATCGGTATAATTAGGTAGAAATCATAGAGGGGAATCAATTATGAGCTATCAAGCATTGTATCGCGTATGGCGCCCAAGGACTTTTGGAGACGTTGTAGGCCAAACCCACATAACTAGAACATTGCAAAATGCAATTGAGCAACAGAAGTTTTCACATGCTTATTTATTTACAGGCCCTCGTGGAACTGGTAAGACTAGTGCAGCTAAGATTTTTGCCAAAACCATTAACTGTGAAAAAGCCCCAGTAAAAGAGCCTTGTAATGAATGTGCAGCGTGCCGTGGCATTCAGGACGGTTCTATTTCTGATGTCATTGAAATCGATGCTGCTTCTAATACAAGTGTAGATGATATTAGGGAAATACGTGATAACGTGAAATATGCTTCTAGTGTTGTCCCATATAAAGTGTATATCATTGATGAGGTACACATGATTTCTGTTAATGCATTTAATGCATTACTGAAAACCTTAGAGGAACCACCAAAGCATGTCGTATTTATACTAGCAACCACAGAGCCGCATAAAATACCACTGACGATTATTTCAAGATGTCAGCGTTTTGACTTCAAGCCGATTTCCAACCAAGCTATTGTGGAGCGGATGCAAACGATTATAGATGCAGAAGATGTCAAGGTGACAAAGGAAGCATTGGATGCTGTCGCTCTAGCTGCTGAAGGCGGAATGCGTGATGCGTTAAGTATACTTGACCAAGCGATTTCCTATAGTGATGAACAGGTCGAATTAGAGGACGTACTAGCAGTTACCGGTGGTGTTTCACAAAAAATTCTAACCGATATCGTAGCGGCAATGCATGAGAAAAATGTACAATTAGCATTGAAAATGTTAGATCAGCTTATTCAAAATGGAAAAGACCCGGCTCGATTTGTCTATGATATCATTTATTTCTTACGGGACCTACTACTGTACAAAAGTGCCCCGTCGCTTGAAGGGATACTAGAAAGAGCTATTATCGATGACGACTTTAAGCAGTTATCAGAACGTGTACCAGAGCCTTGGATTCAGCATGCTATTATGCAATTAAATCAAACCCAGCAAGAAATGAAATGGTCTAATAATCCGAAAGTATTTATTGAGATTGCCATTATTACCATTTCTAATCGTTATCAGGATAAACTAGAGTCAACGGATTCTGTTTCCTCTGAAGCGGTTATGCAATTAACACAAAAGCTCGCTAATCTGGAAAAAGAAATCACCAACTTGAAGCAAGCACCACCACAAGTAAATACAGGAACAAAAGCTCAGCAGCCTGAAAGACGAAGAACACAAACAGGTAAATCTAAGAATAGCTATAAGATTCCATATGAGCGAATTCGTAATGTCCTGAAGGAAGCAGAAAAGCCGGCACTAAAGGAAGTTCAGTCTGTGTGGGCAAACTTCTTAAGTAAATTAAAAACAACTAGTGCACCAGCACATGCGACCATTCAGGATTCAAAACCCGCAGCAGCATCCGAGACATCTCTTGTTGTTGCATTTAAATACGAAATACACTGTTCATTATTTTTAGATAACCGTGAGCTAGTTGAATCTGTACTAACAAGTGTATTAAATAAACAACTAACCATTATTCCAATCCCGAATAATGCATGGCAAGAATTACGAAGTGAATATATTAATAATCAAGAACCATCTAACCCAGAACAAACGAACACCGACCCAATCGTCGATGAAGCAAGAAAGCTATTTGGGGATGACTTGATTGAGATACATGATTGAACATGAGGCTTTTTTAGATTAGATTGTTGCGTAGGTTGATTAACGACAACGATCAGGCCAAGAGCTGAAAATTAAACTATCAAAGGAGGCGTTTTCCATGAAAGGTATGGGAAATATGGGCAATATGATGAAACAAATGCAAAAAATGCAAAAGAAAATGATGCAGGCACAGGAAGAATTATTCGAAATGGAATTTGAAGCATCAGCAGGCGGTGGCATGGTTACCGTTAAAGCAAACGGAAAAAAAGAAATTATCGATGTTCAAATTAAAGAAGAAGTAGTAGATCCAGACGACATCGAAATGCTACAAGACTTAATTCTTGCAGCAACAAATGATGTGATTAAACAAGTGGATGACAAAACAAATGAAACCATGGGACAATTTACCAAAGGATTAAACATGCCAGGCATGTTCTAATTCTAGGAGGAAACTTCATGTATTATCCAGAACCAATTTCAAAGCTGATTGACAGCTTTACAAAATTGCCAGGTATTGGGCCGAAGACGGCTGTTCGTCTGGCTTTTTTTGTATTAAACATGAAAGATGATGATGTACTAGAGTTTGCTAATTCACTCGTCAATGCTAAGCGCGAACTAACACATTGCTCCATCTGTGGTCATATCACGGATCAAGATCCATGTGCTATATGTTCGGACACAACCCGGGATAATTCGGTTATTTGTGTGGTTCAGGATCCAAAGGACGTAATAGCAATGGAAAAGATGAAGGAATTCCATGGGAAATATCATGTCCTTCACGGTGCCATTTCACCAATGGATGGAATTGGTCCTGAAGACATAAATGTTCCAGATTTGTTAAATCGTTTAAAGGATGAACAAGTGAATGAAATTATTTTGGCAACCAATCCTAATATCGAGGGAGAAGCCACTGCAATGTACATTTCGCGTTTAGTAAAACCTTCTGGAATCCGTACAACAAGAATTGCACACGGATTACCGGTTGGCGGCGATTTAGAATATGCAGATGAAGTCACATTATCAAAAGCTTTAGAGGGTAGGAGAGAACTGTAAAGTTAGGTGACACTTGTGGGAAAAAAGAGAAAGCAAAAGCAAAAGCGAGAGGTCGATGAGCTTTTATTGGATGCTATTTTCTCCGTCGAAAAGGAATGGAAACAAATAAAATCTCTTATTGATCGTTCCATAGAGCCGACATTCGAGGGAAATAGCACAGAAAAGCTAGCTCGGTCGAAGTATTTATTTTTATTAAAAGAGGCAAAGCACCGAAATATTAGTGCGATACGATATAGTAAATGAGATATAGTAGTAACGAAAACAGAGCGCTTAGAAAATTTGAGCGCTCTGTTTGCATGTTGTCTGTACGACTAGATGTCGTTCGAATAGCTTATTTTTAGTTGGCTTAAATGAAATACCGATTTTTATCGTGACTGAATTCGTTGGTCATTTACAAATGCTTTTAAAAAGAAGTGCTCATTAGAATTTGGAGTCCTACTATACGCCAGCTCAAAATTCGCAACGGCCTTTTCTAATGATGTGGAATTGGTTACGTTGCTGGTGGAAATCAGTTCTTTCCAATAGCGATTCATCTCCTCCAAATCACAAATTGATTCATGTCCAAGTAAGTAGTAATTAGCATCATATTTTTGAATATCCTCGATCATAGGCAATAAAACTGATTGTTTGATATGGAATAAACCATTTGTAGTTGTACCATAAGCACTATCTCCTAAGAAAAGCACTTTATCATCAGGAACATAAATAATCGTTGAATCATTGCTATGAGTACTCCTAATTTTTTCAAGTACACAAACTTTGTTCCCTAAGTCAATAGTAAGCGACTTTTCAAACATAATATCTGGAGCATGTAATCTAAATGATTCTCTCGCTGGTATTTCACTTTTTATCATTTCCATACATTTAGATGACATCCATTTAGAGTCTACATATGTTTGAAGCGATTCATCATCAAATGAATAGTTTTGCCATGTAGTTAAAAATTCATTTGTCCGGTTATTTACGATGATGATGGAAGAATCAAACTCATTTAACCCTAGAAAATGGTCCCAATGTCCATGGGTAATGACCAAATATTTTACTGGTGGTACAGGTAGACGTTTAATTTCATTTAAAAATTCTTGTGCATGTTGAACAGAATTTCCGGCATCTATTACTAAACTATATTTATCTCCACAGACCAGCCCTAAAGTTGGTCTTTCTTTATTATCGTCGTTATCTAAATAATAGATAGATTGATTTAATTTATTTAGCATGTTCCTTCTCCTCTACATTTTAATCATCTGCGAAAAGAGAAAATCTACATGCTTATTATCAAGTTAGATTATATAGATTTTCTCATATTATTTTTTCACCATTGGACGTTACCTCCGCTTTTATGAGTGCCACATCATTTAAAAATCAAACGATGCGGCCTGATTCCATTTACTATATCAATATTTTTCCAATAATTCCTTATTAATTGATTATTTTTGCAAGTGGAGTAAAGCCTTCTACGATGAGAAATTATGTATTTTCTACAATATCCACTAAGTTAGTTCTTTTTTTACCGTTCCAATCATATTTACTTATATAAGGGACAAGTTAAAGGAGTTGATGTAAGTGAATCCGACAATCGTCATTTCTATCATGGTTGGGGTTATTGTGTTATTACTTCTCTTTGGTACTTCATTTAAGCCGATGCGATTTCTTGCGCATGGTACGGTTAAATTAGGAATCGGGATTTTATTTTTATTCTTCTTCAATGTGATTGGTGGCTCGTTTGGATTGCATATTCCAATCAATTTATTCACAGCGATTGTATCTGGATTCCTGGGATTATTTGGACTTGCTTCGCTTGCGGCAATTCATATGATTATTCTTCCCTAATTGAAGATAAAAGTTTCAAAGAATTATAGTATAGCTTCCGTTTATTCTGGTTAAACTAGCTACTAGTTTAACGGAGGTGGGGAACATGGAACAAAGAATAGTAGAATTAAAACATTGTGGTATATGCGAGGAAAAGAAGGAACTTGGGATACATGTATACAACATGTTTATATGCACGGAGTGTGAATACAATATGATTCATACAGAGCCTCGAGAGGAAAAATACCATTATTATTTGCAAAAACTAAAAAATATTAATCAACCTTCACTCTTTTCATAGATTGTGAAATCGGTCTTTGCATTATTTCTTGCAAAGGCTTTTTTAGTTGTTATGATATTGGTATCAGTTTTTGAAAGGGAAATGACCGATGAATCAACAAGCAATGCCTTTACTAGAGCAATTAATTACATTTAATAAACAAAATCCGCTATCCTTTCATGTTCCGGGACATAAGCATGGTGACATTCTATCTAAAGCAGCAGAGCCTTATTTTAAATCGATTTTACCAATCGATTTAACCGAATTATCGGGGCTGGATGATTTACATGCTCCACAAGGGGTTATTAACGAGGCACAACGACTTGCAGCAGAATACTTTGGCGCTGATCATACCTTTTTCTTAGTTGGCGGGAGTACGGCCGGTAATTTAGCTATGATACTTGCTACCTGTGCACCGGGCGATAAAATAATTGTGCAGCGGAATAGCCATAAATCGATTATGAATGGCCTTGAGCTGTCTGGTGCGAAGCCGATATTGATTAGTCCTGTATTTAATGAAGCGGTGGAACGTTTTACAGCACCAAGCCCTCAAACGGTGAAAGAAGCAATCCTGGCCCACCCAGATGCTAAAGCGATCGTATTAACCTATCCGGATTACTTTGGGAAAACCTATGATTTAAAAGAAATGATTGACTTCGCACATGAGCACGAGCTGCCGGTCTTAGTAGATGAAGCCCATGGGGTCCATTTTTCACTTGGGGTGCCTTTTCCAACGTCAGCACTTGCTTTAGGAGCGGATGTTGTTGTCCAATCGGCACATAAGATGGCGCCTGCAATGACGATGGCCTCGTTCCTACATGTCCAATCATCTTATATTTCACAGGAGCAAATTGCTCATTATTTACAAATGATCCAATCGAGTAGTCCGTCTTATCCATTAATGGCCTCTTTAGATATGGCGAGACATTATCTAGCTAATTTATCAGGTGATGAAATCCAACGTGTACTAGAGTCGGTTCAGACACTTCGGAATATATGGAAGAAAGGGAAGCACTGGCACATAGTGGAAAGTGATGACCCATTGAAAATTACGCTACAAGTAAGAAAAGGACTGTCTGGATTTGATTTAGCAAGTGCGTTCGAAGAGCATTCGGTATATCCCGAGTTAGCGACAGATACACAGGTACTACTCATTCACGGAATAAAAGGATTTGACCAGTTTACACGGGTTGAGAAAATAGTAAATTCGATGAACGAACAATATAAATATAGGACAAATCATGCTACAATAGAGGTAAGTACATTATTTCATGAACCGATGAAAGAACTAGCAGTAAGCTATCTTGATATGTATAGTCTGCCCAAGAAAAAGGTTCCAATAGAGCAGGCAATCGGCTTGATTGCGGCAGAAGCGATTATTCCGTATCCACCAGGTATTCCTGTTATTTTAAAAGGAGAAAGGATAACGGAAGAACAAATTAGACTAATTCATCATTTAATAAAGCAAGGGGCAACAATTCAGCATCAAGATATGGAGCAAGGCATCCAGGTTTTTGGCTGAAAACTAAAGGAGAAGAAATTACGTGAGCGGTTATTTTATTACGTTTGAAGGTGGCGAAGGAGCAGGTAAAACGTCTATTCTTCACTCTATAGCAGATAAGCTACAACAATTAGGGTATGACGTGGTTCAAACACGTGAACCCGGTGGTATTGATATAGCGGAAAAAATCCGTAATATTATTCTTAATCCATCACATACAGCAATGGATGGAAGAACAGAAGCATTATTATATGCAGCAGCAAGAAGACAGCATTTAGTAGAAAAGGTTTTCCCAGCATTAGAACAGGGAAAAATTGTACTATGTGATCGTTTTATTGATAGCAGCTTAGCTTACCAGGGCTATGCGAGAGAATTAGGAATGGATGAAGTGTTTACTATTAATCAATTCGCTATTCAGAATGCAATGCCTAATTTAACCTTATTCTTTGATATTGAGCCGAGAAAAGGCTTGGAGAGAATCTCGCTTAATAAAGATAGAGAAAGAAATCGATTGGATCTAGAAGAAATAGAATTCCATGAAAAGGTTTATGAGGCTTATCAGCTATTAGTAAAGCGATTCCCAGAAAGAATTCAAGTTATTAATGCCGATCAGTCGATAGAAAAGGTAGAGGAAGACAGCCTATCATTAATAACCCAATATTTAAATACTATGGAGTAAAGAAAGGAGGTTAGCGTATGAAATTAGTTATGGCCGTTATTCAAGATAAGGATTCCAACCGCTTAACAGATGCCCTTGGAAAAAATAATTATCAGTCTACCAAGCTTGCAACGACCGGTGGATTTTTAAAAGAGGGGAATACCACTCTAATTATCGGTTGTGAGGATGAGCGTGTCGATGATGTATTACAAATCATCAAAGAAAACTGTTCTCAACGCGAACAGATGGTAGCACCTATTTCACCAATGGGTGGAAATGCAGATTCGTATATTCCACGTCCTGTTAAAGTAGAGGTTGGCGGAGCTACAGTATTTGTATTGCCGATTGAATCATTTTTTCAATTCTAAACTAGAACTTGGAAGGGGGCTGAGCAGATGAAGATAAGTCAAGAAATGCTAAAACAGATTGATACTTCTCAAAAAAGTGTTCGTACGGCGAAACAAGATCAACCATCTTTTGGGTCCATTGTTCAGTCCCAAGCCCAAAAGATGCAAGCTGCAGAACTTCAGAGATTAATGAGTGATATTACGGTTCAAGGAGACCGATTAGCACGATTTCGTTCTTTTAAGGATTTGGTCAAGTTTAAGCGGCTAATTAAACGTTTTTTAGAGGAAGCAGTTTCGAATGGATTGGATTTACAGAAGTCGCTTAGCTTTAGTTATACAGGCAGTAGTCGGAATTTGACGTTAGTGAAAGAGATTGATGAAAAGTTAATAGAGCTTACAGAAGAGATTATGAATCAGGAAAAAAAGACAGTAGATCTATTAGGACTTATAGGTGAGATTAAGGGTCTACTGGTTAACATATATACGTAAATTGGTATGGTGAAGTAATGGTAAGCACGTATCGATCCGTAAAGGCTTAGCCTTTTACTGCGTCATTACCAATAAACAAACATACGAATGAAATGGACTAGTTGTAAGGGAAGGTTTTTATGGAGACGTGGTCTGATGTGGCTGAGATTCAGCCGATGGTTTGTAAGGTTATTACCAATAGTATAAAGAAAAATCGGATTTCACATGCTTATTTACTCCAAGGTGCACGTGGGACTGGTAAGGAAGATATTGCGGTATTAATTGCGAAGGTCCTATTCTGTAGGAATAAGACAGGAGCTGATCCTTGTTTAACGTGTACGGATTGTAAGCGGATTGATTCGCGCAATCATCCCGATGTCCATTGGATTGAACCAGAGGGTCAATCGATTAAAATCGAGCAGATTAAAAACTTACAAAAGGAATTTACCTATTCTGGTCTTGAGTCGGATCAGAAAGTTTATATGATAAAGGGTGCCGATACCCTAACAGCAAACGCAGCAAATCGGATTTTAAAGTTCTTAGAGGAACCAAGTAAACAAACAACGGCTATCATGATGACAGAGAATAGCCAAGCCATTTTACCGACCATCCGCTCCCGCTGCCAGATCATTGATCTGCAGCCGTTAAATCCAGAGCATTTTCAACAGAGGTTAGTAGATTCGGGATTAAATGAGGCAACAGCCAGGTTAATGAGTGCACTAACGAATAATTTGGATGAGGCATTAGAGTGGAGTCAAGATGAGTGGTTTGCCGTAGCTAGAAAAGTAGTGGTACAATTAGTAGAAGCATTTACAGATAATTCAAATGATGTGTATTTATTTATACATAATCATTGGCTTTCTACCTTTAAAGAAAGAAAACAGCTAGAGCAAGGAATTGATTTATTGCTTTTAGCGTTTAAAGATATTCTATATTACCATCTGGATCATGTTGAATCGCTAACCTTTTTCCAGCAGGGGGAGCGATTAGAGCGTTTGGGGATGTACTTTTCACAGGAGAAATTAACGACGATCCTCCATGATTTGCTAGATGCAAAGAGAAAGTTGAAGCAGAATGTCCATCCAACACTTGTGATGGAACAGCTAACACTTCAAATAGAGAGGTGAACTAGGATGATAGGGGTTATTGGTGTCCGTTTTAAAAAAGCGGGTAAAATATATTATTTTGACCCTGCCGGCCTAGACATAGAGACGGATAGCTATGTCATCGTGGAAACGGTAAGAGGGATAGAGTTTGGTAAAGTAGTCATTGCGAATAAGATGGTAGATGAGGAAGATGTCGTTCTGCCATTAAAGAAAGTACTTCGCATTGCGAACGAGAAAGATAAGCTTACCGTAATGGAAAATAAAGAATATGCGGATCAAGCATTTTCCGCCTGCTCTAAGAAGATTGAAGAGCATGTGTTAGATATGAATTTAGTCGATGTAGAATATACATTTGACCGTAATAAAATTATTTTTTACTTTACTGCTGACGGACGTGTTGATTTCCGTGAACTAGTAAAAGATTTAGCTGCAATGTTTAAAACACGAATCGAGCTAAGACAAATTGGTGTTCGTGATGAGGCAAAAATGCTAGGTGGGATTGGACCTTGTGGTAGAATGCTATGTTGCTCTACTTTTTTAGGGGATTTTGAACCAGTATCAATTAAGATGGCCAAAGATCAAAACTTGTCTCTCAACCCAGCTAAAATATCTGGCTTATGTGGAAGACTTATGTGTTGTCTAAAATATGAGAATGATGAATATGAAGAAGCAAAACGTGAGCTTCCGGATTTAGGCGAGCATGTAAAAACGCCACACGGAAGAGGGCATGTGGTTGGTCTTAATATTCTTGATCGCGTTATTCAAATAGAAATTCCATCAAAAGAACGTGTTATTGAATATACCTTGGATGAACTCATCGAAGAAGGAATTGTGACAGCTCAGGGCCAAGAATAATGGAGTGAGTCGAATTGCAAAAAAGACAAATATTTGACCAAGTAACCGATATGGAAAAGCAAATTGGTGAATTATATGAACAGCTAGGTGATTTGAAGGGTAAACTTCGTGATTTACTAGAAGAAAATCATCGCTTAGCTATGGAAAACCATCATTTACGTAATCGATTGGATGGATTGGAGTCTGATCCGGAAACCTCGGGTGAAGAGTTAACGAAGATGCCAAGTGAGGGCTATGATAATTTAGCAAGATTATATGAAGAGGGTTTTCATATTTGTAATTTGGAATTTGGGAGTCCAAGACGGAATGAAGACTGTATGTTTTGTTTAGATTTTCTTAGTAAAAAGAAATAACATATAATATAGCTGTCTGGTGAAGATTAAATCCAGACAGCTTTTCTTTATTTTTTGTTCTTATGCTGTGATAAGACTCGTTACGTTAGCGTATCTTGGCTTACGTATAATTGGAGTTACGGATAGAGAACAACAAGGAATATAATTATAATGTTTCAGGTAGTAGGAAAGGATTTAGAGGTATGGTTAAATTATTTGATGATGAGAGGCTGGACTATTTAGTGGCAGATGAGGGGATGCAGATTATTCAAAGTCCTACTGCTTTTTCCTTTTCGTTAGATGCGGTGCTGTTGGCGAATTTTGCTCAAATACCGATTAAGAGAGGGTCCATTCTTGATTTATGTAGTGGCAATGGTGTGATCCCGCTTTTATTGTCTAGAAAGAGTCAGGCACAAATTGTAGGTGTTGAAATACAGGATAGGATTATTCATATGGCAAAGCGCAGTATTGAGCTAAATGAATTAACCGAGCAGATTACAATGATTCATGGAGATATTCGCAACCTAAAGGAAGAATTAGGACATTCTAGCTTTGACGTGGTAACGTGTAATCCACCGTATTTTAAAACGCCATCTCGTACAGAGCATAATCAGAATGAGCATTTAACAATTGCGAGACATGAAGTGCTCTGCACATTAGAAGATGCCGTGAAAGCATGTAAGCTACATGTTCGGCCAGGTGGAAAAGTAGCGATGGTACATAGACCAGGAAGGCTTGTTGATATTTTAACTACTTTCCGCGCCTATCGGTTGGAACCGAAACGAATCCGTCTCGTCTATCCGAAAAAGGGTCGTGAGGCGAATATGCTACTAATTGAGGGCGTTCGTGATGGGAAAGCAGATTTACATATTTTGCCGCCATTAGTTATTTATAATGAAGATGGTACTTACACAGAGGAAGCAAAGGAGATTATCTATGAGTGATCAAGAACATACGGTATACATCCTGAAATGCAGTGATAATACACTATATACTGGCTACACGAATGATTTAGAGAATCGGCTAAAGGCGCATGAAGCTGGTAAGGGTGCAAAATACACACGAGGACGTGGACCTTTTCAAGTAATGTTTGTGGAGAAATTCCCTACGAAAGAAGAAGCGATGAAGCGAGAATATGAAATTAAGCAATTAACGAGAAAAGGGAAATTCCAGTTAATCCGAGATAAATTGAAAGAGGTTATGCAGTATGATCGTTCAAAAGAGCTTTGAACCCCGTGATGTAGGAACGTTATATGTTGTTCCGACCCCTATTGGTAATTTAGAGGATATTACCTACCGGGCACTTTCTGTATTAAAATCGGTATCGGTAATTGCTGCAGAGGATACGCGGAATACGAAAAGACTATTAAATCACTTTGAGATTTCTACCTCGTTAATCAGCTACCATGAGCATAATAAAATCGGACGAGAGAACCAGCTACTAGAAAAGTTAGCAGGTGGTGAGTCGATTGCATTAGTAAGTGATGCTGGTATGCCGGCCATTTCGGATCCTGGTTATGAGATAGTGAAGGCTTGTGCGGAACAAGAATACCCTGTAGTCGTCTTACCTGGTGCCAATGCGGCATTATGTGCTTTAGTAGGCTCTGGGTTGCCGAATAAGGAGTTTTTATTTTATGGCTTCCTGCCTAGAAAGCAAAAGGATAAAGAAGCGGAGTTAGCACGCTTAGGACGACTCCAAGCAACCATTATCTTCTATGAATCGCCATATAGAATAAAAGAGACCTTAAAAGCGATACAAAAGCAGCTTGGTAATCGTCAAATGGCGATCGCTCGTGAGCTGACGAAGCGCTTTGAAGAATATGTACGTGGAACAGCAGAGGAAATCGTTGCATGGGCTAATGAAAATGAGCCAAAGGGTGAATTTTGTATCGTTGTGGAAGGAAGCACTGAAGAACTTGAACCGGAAGCAGAAGTCTGGTGGGAGGGCATGGAAGTAAATGATCATGTCGAACATTATATTCAGCAGGGTCTCTCTAGTAAAGAAGCTATTAAACAAGTAGCAAAGGATAGAAATCTTCCAAAGCGAGAGGTCTATCAAGCCTATCATATTGAATAAGCATAATCGTAAGCACAATGAAAAAGCACCGTGCTCTCGCTTGGATTTTATACTATATCTTTTGAAAAAAGAGCTAGAACAGAATCTCCTGTTGTAGCTCTTTTCATAAGTTGACCTATTTAAATCGGGATTGAATCTCTTCAATTAGAAGCTTTGCTCCCTCAGGGCTAAGAACGATTTTACCGTTAGCCAATGAAATATTTTCATCTGAAGATTCTCCCGTAATTTGGCACGCCATATTAGGTTGGTATTTCTTTAAAATTACTTTGTCATTATCAACGTAAATTTCAAGTGGATCCTTGATGTTAATGTCTAATGTTCTACGTAGCTCAATAGGAATGACAACCCTTCCAAGCTCATCTACCTTTCTCACAATACCAGTAGATTTCATTAATATTCCCCTCCTCGAAATAAAAGCCATTTCGTCACTTTTCGACATATTTCTTTGCCTATATTATCAAACATTTCCTGTTTCTGTCAAATATGTTGACCTAATTATAGGAAAATTTTATGAATTAACATTCTTTTTTCCATACCCAGTCTAGCATAAACCTAAACCAGAACATACAAAAAAATTTATAAATATTCCATTTTGAGAGTAATTGTAAGCCATCTACAGCCTATTTGTCTAAAATTTGCTCTTAACGCTAATAATTCAAGGTATAGGTGATGATAACAAGTAAGAAAATATGGAAATCTATTGATAAAATCGATACAATAGAAGAATCTTAACAGGTTACGAGGAGGCTATTTGATGAGTGAACAAAAAACATTTTATATTACCACACCAATTTATTACCCAAGCGGTAAACTACATATAGGACATGCTTATTCCACAGTTGCTGGCGATGCTATTTCTCGTTACAAACGTATGCGTGGCTATGATGTTATGTATTTAACAGGTACAGATGAGCACGGACAAAAAATACAACGTAAAGCCGAGGAAAAAGGGGTTACCCCACAACAATATGTGGATGAAATTGTAAGTGGAATCCAAGACCTATGGAAAAAGCTTGAAATTACAAACGATGATTTTATCCGTACGACAGAAGAGCGTCATAAAAAGGTAGTTGCCAAGATTTTCGATCAATTAGTTAAACAAGGCGATATTTATTTAGACCAATATGAAGGTTGGTATTGTACTTCCGATGAATCCTTCTTTACAGAACGCCAATTAGTTGATGGGCACTGTCCAGATTGTGGTGGTAAGGTAGAGATGGTTAAAGAAGAATCCTATTTCTTCAAAATGAGTAAATATGTTGATCGTCTAGTGCAGTACTATGATGAACATCCTGAGTTTATCCAACCAGAGAGCCGTAAGAATGAAATGTTAAATAATTTTATTAAGCCAGGACTTGAAGATCTGGCAGTTTCGAGAACGACCTTTGATTGGGGAATTAAAGTTCCAGGGGATCCGAAGCATGTCATTTACGTTTGGATTGATGCACTAAGCAACTATATTACTGCTATTGGCTATGGTTCAGAAGATGAAGCGAAATTTAAGAAATACTGGCCAGCAGATGTCCATTTAATGAGTAAGGAAATTGTACGATTCCATACCATTTATTGGCCAATTATGTTAATGGCACTTGATTTACCACTTCCGAAGAAAGTATTCGCACATGGTTGGATTCTGATGAAGGACGGTAAGATGTCTAAATCAAAAGGGAATGTCGTTGACCCTGTAAGCTTGATTGACCGTTATGGTCTGGATGCATTACGTTATTATTTACTTCGTGAAGTACCATTTGGTTCAGATGGGGTATTTACACCTGAAGGCTTTGTCGAGCGTACGAACTTTGATTTAGCAAATGATTTAGGTAATCTATTAAATCGTACCGTAGCTATGATTGAAAAGTACTTTGATGGGGAGCTTCCAGAATATCGCCTGGCGGAAACAGAGGTCGATCAATCGCTAGAAGCGACGATAAAAGACACGATTCAACAAGTAGAAGAAGCATTAGAAGATATGCAGTTCTCTGTTGCACTATCCTCTATCTGGCAATTAATTAGTAGAACGAATAAATATATTGATGAGACAACACCATGGGTTCTAGCAAAGGATGAATCAAATAAAGCAAGACTTGGCAATGTGATGGCGCATTTAGCGGATTCCTTACGCATAGTTGCGGTTATGCTTCAGCCTTTCTTAACCAAATCGCCAGAAGAAATATTTAGACAGCTAGGCGTTCAAGATGATGCATTAAAAGAATGGGATAGTGTATATGAGCTAGGGCAAATTACGCCTGGTACAAAGGTTGTCAAGGGTGCACCATTATTCCCACGTCTTGAGGTGGAAGAAGAAGTAGCAGCCATTAAAGCAATGATGCAAGGCCCAGCAGTGGAGGAAGAAGAAGCAGAGCAAGAGGCAGATAAAAAAGCGGAAATTGTCTATGATGATTTCATGAAGCTTGATATGCGCGTAGCAGAGGTTATCCATGCCGAAAAAATGAAAAAAGCCGACAAACTATTAAAGCTGCAACTCGATTTAGGTAGCGAAAAACGTCAGGTTATTTCTGGTATTGCAAAATATTATTCACCAGAAGAAATGGTAGGAAAGAAAGTAATCTGTGTAACCAACCTAAAACCGGTTAAACTACGCGGTGAAATGTCAGAAGGTATGATTCTATCAGGAGAAGATGAACAAGGTAACCTATCACTAGCAACTGTAGAACAATCCCTACCAAACGGTTCGATTGTAAAGTAAGAAAAAAATGGTCTGTAGACCGTGATTCTAGTGAACAATAAGGAGTCTGGACACTAATCAATGGTATTCGGACTGATAATGAATCAAATAAAGGTCAGCAAACTACACGCCCCGAACGTGTAGCAGTCTGACCTTTTTTCATAGAAAGGACGATAACATGTTATTTGACACACATGTACATTTGAACGCTAGGCAATTTTTAGAAGACCGTGACGAGGTAATAAAACGTGCATTCGATACTGGTGTAACATACATGGTTGTAGTAGGTTTTGATAGCGAAACGATTCCACTAGCAATAGAAATAGCGGAGCAATATGACACTATTTATGCAGCAGTAGGCTGGCATCCAGTAGATGCTATCGACATGACCGACGAAGATTTGACATGGATTGAGGAATTATCACAACATCCGAAAGTAGTCGCGATTGGCGAAATGGGCTTAGACTATCATTGGGACAAGTCACCAAAGGACGTTCAAAAAGAAGTATTTCGTAAACAAATTCAATTAGCCAAAAAAGTGAAGATGCCAATCATTATTCATAACCGTGAAGCAACCGAAGATATTATTACGATCCTTCAAGAGGAGAATGCGAAAGAAATTGGCGGAATTATGCACTGTTATAATGACTCTGCCGAATATGTTCAAACATGCTTGGACATGAACTTCTATATATCACTAGGCGGTCCCGTAACATTCAAAAACGCACCAATGCCAAAAGAAGTTGCAGCGATGGTACCAATCGATCGTTTACTTATCGAAACAGATGCACCATTTCTTGCTCCACATCCCAATCGGGGAAAACGAAATGAACCTGCCTATGTAAAATTAGTAGCAGAAAAGATAGCGGAAATAAGACAAATTTCGCTAGAAGAATTAAGTGAAAAAACAACCGAAAATGCATGCTCCATTTTCAAAATCAAGAGGTAAATAGTTAAATGTAACTAGAAAAAACATATTTTTTTCATTTTTTTAGATAAAAAAGACTAGGGAAAATCTAGTCTTTTTTATTTTTGACAAAGTTAGAAATAGCAAGGGTTTAGCTGGGGTCAATGCTATTTGGACAACGAGCGGATATGGGTGTTGTAATAAAACTGTAAAACAACCGTAATCCTATAATCATTTACTTTTACATAACAGTGTCTATATAATCAATTCGAATAAGGAGGCAAGAAGCATGCGAATTGTTTCAAAGCTATTGCCGGCCTCGAAACGGATGCTGGTTATTTCAAGTATTGGTGTAATTGCACTTTTTGCATTTGGAAGTATGATACTATTTTACGCAACACAGAAAGAAGTAGTATTCGCTGAGAATGGAAAAGATAGAACAATAGCAACCCATGCCAATACAGTAGAAGAGCTACTAGAAGAAGTAGGGATTGAATTCGGAGAGCATGATGCACTATCACATGATTTAAGTGCAGAGATTGCAAACGGAATGAAAATAGAATATAAAAAAGCAAATAAAGTTATGGTTACAGTAGACGGCGAAGAACAAATGTATTATACAGTAGCCGACACAGTAGAAGAATTCTTAAATGAAAATAATCTTTCTATTGCTAAGCATGACGAATTATCCCATCCATTAGACGAAGTGATTAAAGATAACTTGGATCTTTCTGTCAAGAGAGCTTTTCAAGTGACGATTGATGATGGTGGGAAAGAAAAGAAGATTTGGACGACAGGTAGTTCTGTTCAGGAGTTGCTAAACGAAAGTAAGGTCACCTTATCAGAGCTTGATCAAGTAAAGCCAGCTCTAGATAAAACGATTACGAAGGATACGACAATCTCCATCGTTCGAGTTGAAAAGAAAGTGGAAGAAGTAACAGATATCGTTGCTTTCCAAACCGAAACACGTCAGGATAGTTCATTGGACAAAGGGCAAGAAAAAGTCATTTCGCCTGGTGAAGAGGGTGCCGTTGTTAAAACATATGAAGTGACATATGAAAACGGCAAAGAAGTAAGCCGGGATCTAGTAAGTGAAGAAGTGACAAAAGAAAGTCAAAACCGTATAGTCGCAATTGGAACGAAAGAGCCACAAAATCTTGTTACATTATCAGATGGCGGTGGCAAAGAAATTACGATGACTGCAAGTGCATTTACAGCAGAGTGTAATGGATGCTCAGGATATACCGCTACTGGGATTAACCTAAAGGATAATCCTAATTCAAAGGTTATTGCGGTTGATCCAAATGTCATCCCACTCGGTACTAGAGTATGGGTAGAAGGCTACGGAGAAGCAATTGCAGGAGATACAGGTGGTCATATCAAAGGGAACCGTATTGACATCCATGTCCCAACTAAAGCAGATGCCTATAATTGGGGTGTGAAAAAAGTAAAAGTAAAAATATTAGATTAATGTAAACCATGCTCCCGCCATGTTATAGTGGTAAGAGCATGGTTTTTTACTTACAGTCAGGAAAGTATAAAATATATCCCGTAAGCTTAAGAAACTAACATATTCGCTAACGAACGAGAGAAAGCGAAGTACCTTCAAACTGTAAAATACATGATTCTGCTAAGCATATGGGATATTTCGAATAAAGCGAGGAACATTCATTGAAAATAAAAGAAATAATAATCGTCGAAGGAAAAGACGACACGACGAAAATAAAACTAGCAGTCGATGCGGATACAATCGAAACAAACGGATCGGCTATTAACCAAAAAACCATTCAACAAATTAAGCACGCAAAAGAAAAACGCGGTGTGATTATTTTTACCGATCCAGATTATCCGGGAGAACGTATCCGCCATATTATTGACCAAGCTGTTCCAGGGTGTAAACACGCATTCCTAACGCAAGATAACGCCCGTGCGAAGCATCCTAATAACAAGAGCTTAGGAATTGAGCATGCATCCGTAGAGGCCATTAGAAAGGCATTAGCGGATGTCTATGAGCTAGCCGACATCGAACAAACAGATATTACGAAAGAAGATTTAATGAACTATCGGTTAATCGGAGGGCCTGGATCAAGCAAGCGACGGGAACGACTTGGTGAATTATTACAAGTTGGCCATACGAATGGAAAACAATTACTCAAACGCCTTACGATGTTTCAAATTTCAAAGGCACAGTTAGAAGAAGCGATGGAAAAGATAGAGCAGGAGGACATTCATGGATAAGAAATATATTGCCACACCAATAAAGACTAAAGAGATTTTACAAAAATATCACTTCACCTTTAAAAAGAGCCTCGGACAGAACTTCTTAATTGATGTGAATGTGCTCAAAAATATTATTGGCCATGCAGGAATCGATAAGACGGCAGGAACGATGGAAATTGGCCCGGGTATTGGCGCATTAACAGAACAACTAGCTATCCACTCAGATAAGGTCGTAGCTTTTGAAATTGATGGCCGTCTCTTACCGATTTTGGATGATACGCTATCCGACTATAATAATATTCGAATTGTACATCAAGATATTCTGAAAGCAAATGTGCATGACGTGATTAAAGAGAACTTTCAGGAGAATCAGCCTATCCATATCGTGGCTAATCTACCGTACTACATTACGACGCCAATCTTAATGAAGCTACTCCGGGAACGTTTACCTGTTGAAAGTATCACCGTTATGATCCAAAAGGAAGTAGCGGATCGAATGGCTGCACAGCCTAATACGAAAAGCTATGGCTCCTTAACCATAGCGATACAGTACTATACAGAGGCTAAGGTTGTAATGAATGTGCCGAAAACCGTATTCATGCCACAGCCAAATGTCGATTCTAGCATCTTGCAGCTTGTCACGCGAAGCAAGCCACCGGTAGAGGTGGAGGATGAGGATTACTTTTTCACACTTGTCCAAGCCTCATTCGCACAACGTAGAAAAACATTACGAAATAACCTCACTAGCCATTTCAAAGGAATATTGGATAAAGACGAGATTAATGAGCAGCTTGAAGCAATTGGAATTGATGGAACAAGACGTGGCGAATCACTGGATATGCAAGAATTTAGTATTTTAGCGAACGCTTTTTATAAGCTACAGCATCAAAATAGCTAGGTGTCCTTACGAGGGCACCTTTTTATATAGCTTTAAAGCACGTATAAGGCATCTTACTCATAGTCTATATAGGAGAATGCTTTCATGTACATGGAGGCTGTGAGGTGTATATATGAAGCGTAGAGTAGTAGGTGAACTAGTTACAAGGAAATCCTATCATCATGATTTGTTATTTCGGGTTTCATCCATCAAGCAGGATAAAGCAATCTTACATGGAGAAGATATACGTTTAGAAGCAGATGCACCATTAGAGGATTTAACTAAAGTAGAAGAACGAGATTTAGAAAAAAGAAGACAAAAGGGAAAAGAACAGGAAGAGTTTTCCTATCGGTTGTTTCGTCAGGATTATCAGTTGATGAAGGAAAAGCGTGATTATCAATCAACAGACGGTTATCAATATGCAGATTACTTTCAATTGCCAGCGAAAGTATTACATCTAGATGGAGATCAAAACTACCTGCGAAAATGTATTAGTCTCTATCAACGGTTAGGGTTACAAGTACATGGGGTTCATTTGAACGAAAAGGAAATGTCTTTTCATATTCAGACCTTAATTGAAAAGATCCAACCAGATATCATTGTCATTACCGGTCATGATTCCTTTTCAAAAAGCAAAGGGGCTAAACAGGATATACGAGCCTATCGCCATTCAAAATATTTTGCAGAAACCGTTAGAGAAGCAAGAAAGGTTGTTCCACACCTTGATCAATTAGTTATCTTTGCAGGGGCATGTCAGTCCCATTTCGAATCCTTAATTCGGGCCGGAGCGAATTTTGCAAGTTCTCCTCACCGTATTAATATCCATGCATTAGATCCAGTTTATATCGCGGCTAAGATAGCCTATACACCTTTTATGGAAAAGGTGAGTGTATGGGATGCGCTACGTAATACGATGACAGGTGAAAAGGGGATGGGCGGAGTAGAGACAAAAGGATTGCTTCGTACGGGGTTACCCTATTTAACAGATGATGAGGAATCGAGCGAATCGATACCAATGGAATAAAGATAGAATCGAGGTTGGGACAAAACGAAAACAAAGGTAATAAAAAACAAACAATCACTACATTAGCCCCGGAAATATACGGAGACTCCTGTGGGAGGAAAGGGCACGGCTGAGACCCCGGAAGAGCTCTAGCTCTGAGGAGGCTCACCAGCCGCCCACTAACCGCAAGTATATTTTTTCGGGGCGGATTTGATGCGCTAACTTTCATGTTCGGTTTATCCGACGTTAGAGATAGTTTTGTCCCAGCATCTTTACGTTATATGCAAAAAAATATACATAATATGTCAACATTTTGTCATAATAATATCAATAAGTGGAATTTACTTGTTGACAGGAAAAAACGTATCTTGTTATAATATAAGATTTTCTTTGACTTTTAAACAAGCATATGGTATAGTTAACTTACAGTGAGGTGGAGTGTATTGGCTAAAACATTAACAGAAATTAAGCAAGGTCTCGAGTGTCAAATTGGAAAGCGATTAACGTTAAAAGCTAATGGTGGCAGAAGGAAGACAATTGAAAGAACGGGAATTTTAGCAGAAACGTACCCTTCTGTATTTATCGTTGAACTTGATCAAGATGAGAATGCTTTCGAACGTGTTTCATACAGCTATGCAGACGTACTTACAGAAACAGTAGAATTAAACTTCAATGATGAACATACTAAAGCAATGTTTTTAGATCAGTAGCCCAATGGTTTACTGATCTTTATTTTTTGTATATAATTATTAGACAATTTGAAAAAGTTTTCGGGGGGGATGAATGGTGAGCTTAATCGAGAATGGTACGGTGCAGGAGATTTGGGAAGAGATTGAGTTGAAATTACAGGAGAACCCAGATCCGTACGCTACAATAAAGGCTACATACGAAATTCACATTACCGATGAGGTAGTTAGTTATCAATTGAAATTTGAGAATGGGGAATTCTCTATTTTGCCAACGACTGCCTCGAACCCAGATTGTACACTAAAAATGAAAAACGCTATATTTAGAAAATTTCTGGCGGGTAACCTAAATAGTATGACTGCTTTTATGACGGGTAAGTTAAAAGTGGATGGGAATATTGGGTTAGCTCTTAAGCTAGAGAGTTTGTTAAAGGAATATCAATTTTAGCAAGATTTTCCCTTGGTTTCCTAGATATAACTTGTCTAATCCAATGATTGCTACAAATAATAAACATGTCGTAACAGGTTATAACACGAAAGGGGTTGTTCTTCTTTGGGTAGACGTGGGATTATGTCAGACCAACTAAAAGAAGAAATTGCAAAAGAGTTAGGCTTTTACGACACGGTTCAAAAAGAAGGCTGGGGCGGTATTAAGGCAAGGGATGCCGGGAACATGGTAAAGCGAGCAATTGAAATAGCCGAGCAAAATTTACAGGGCAGATCATAATCGATCTGCTCTTTATATATGGACATAGAATCCGTAAATAGAACAAGTCGCAACCGATTTTAATATATGTTACAATTTCCATACATGAAAAAAGTAGGTGACGGAGATGACTCACTTTGAGAAAGCGCCTGCCAAAATCAATCTATCTCTTGATGTTTTGCGAAAACGTGAGGATGGTTATCATGATGTGGAAATGGTTATGACGACGGTTGATTTAGCAGATCGAATTGAGTTAAATACCTTGGAGGAAGATCGAATCGAAGTTTCTTTATGGAGTAGATATGTTCCAAACGATGAACGGAATTTAGCCTATAAGGCAGCTAAGGCATTTAAACAAAAATATAATATAAACAAAGGGGTACATATTAAAATTGAAAAGGTTATCCCAGTTTCTGCAGGGCTTGGCGGAGGCAGTACGGATGCTGCGGCTGTATTAAGAGGCTTGAACCATTTATGGAATATGGACATTCCTATTGAGCAACTAGCAGAGCTTGGATCAACCTTGGGATCAGATATACCTTTTTGTGTCTATGGTTCAACGGGTATTGCTAAAGGCTTCGGGGAAATCATTGAACCACTGCCATCACCACCCCCGTTTTGGGTGGTATTAGCTAAGCCAGATATTGGTGTCTCAACACGAACGATTTTTCAACGTGTAAAAATGGACGAGATTATTCACCCTAATACCAATCAGGTAGTGGAAGCATTATATGAAAAGGACTTTAACAAGCTATGTCAGAATATCGGTAACTCACTAGAAGCTATCACCACCGCATTACATCCTGAGGTGCTACGTATTAAAGAAAAGATGCTCCAAGCGGGTGCGTCCGGTGTATTAATGAGCGGTAGTGGTCCTACAGTATATGGCTTAGTAGAACAACAAAGTAAAGCACAACGAATCTATAATGGAATGAAGGGCTTTTGCCAGGAAGTGTATTTAGTTCGATTAATCGGCTGAGGTGCTTGCTAAATGCGTATGATGGTGGTATATTTATATGAAATAATTCGGTTTTAGAGGTGAAATCATGAAAAGAAGTGGGAGATTAGTTGCAATAACAAACTATTTTCTAGAAAATCCGAGAGTTCATAAAAATCTGCCATCATTTGCAGAAAAGTATAAAGCCGCAAAAGCATCCATCAGTGAAGACCTAGACATCATTGATCAAATGTTTCGAGCGGAAGGATTAGGACATTTAAAGCGCATAGCAGGATCAGCTGGAGGCGTCATGTATATTCCAGAGTCCCCTATGGAAAAGGGAATGGAATTTGTTGATCAGTTATGTGAACGACTGAAAGATCCAGATCGAATATTACCCGGTGGTTATCTTTATATGAGTGATTTATTAGGAGAACCTCACACAGTTCGTGAAATAGGGAGAATTTTTGCTTCTAACTTCTCCAAACTAGATATCGATGTTGTCGTAACGGTCGCAACCAAAGGTATCCCACTTGCATATGCGGTAGCTTCATTCTTGAATGTTCCTGTTGTTATTGTGCGAAGAGATCCTAAGGTAACAGAAGGCTCTTCAGTAAGCATTAACTATGTTTCTGGCTCTTCCAGAAAAATTCAAACAATGGTCTTACCGAAGCGTAGCTTGGAAGAAGGGTCTAATGTATGCATTATTGATGACTTTATGAAAGCAGGCGGAACGATTAACGGTATGGTAAGTCTATTAAAAGAGTTTAACACGAATGTGAAGGCAATTGGAGTTCTGGCTGAAGCGGATGATGAAGAAGAAGAACGAGTTGTGAATGATTATATGTCACTAGTAAAAATATCGAATGTTGATATTAAAGAAAACTTCATTTCTGTACAGCGTGGTAATTTTATATAGGGTAAAGAAGACTTTTCCTAGTTAGGGAGGTCTTTTTTTAATGGTGTGAATCAGCTAAATGTAGCTTTCGAGTATAGGCTTCTTTTCTACGAGACCTAGTAAAACCCCTAATTTTTTACTTTTTGTGTAAATTATTAAACTTTTTTCAAATATAAGCAGGAATTTTTAATTTTTTGTAGAATTTAATAACTAACTCAAAGACGAAAAGGTGGTGAATCAGCATGGAAGTAACTGACGTAAGATTACGCCGTGTCAATACGGAAGGTAGAATGCGTGCTATCGCATCTATTACGTTAGATCAGGAATTTGTAGTTCATGATATCCGAGTAATTGATGGGAATAATGGACTATTTGTAGCAATGCCATCTAAACGCACTCCTGATGGTGAATTCAGAGATATCGCACATCCGATTAACTCTAATACGAGAGCAAAGATCCAAGATGCCGTATTAGAAGAATATCGCCGTGCAGGTGAAGAAGTGGAATTTGAGGAAGCAGGAGCTTCCTAGAAATGAAACCCTTTTCAACAAGAGGTCTAATCTCCAAAGGATTAGCCTTCTTTTTTTGTTCCCCAACGAATAATTCCTCAGGACGTACTAGTCAGGCTCATCCTCCTGTGTAAGGGTTATCCATCGAATACATCTCTTTTTTGATTTACAACGAGTCAAAATAGTCCCTCTGGTTCGCTTTCAATTGGTTGAAATTAGCCTTTTTTTAGGATATAGTCAAAATGGATATTTATTAGAAGCATTGATGAAAACATCGATTATAGATATTGGAGGCTACCCTCATGAAGAAGCGTTATGCAATTATACTTGCAGCAGGACAAGGTACGAGAATGAAATCCAAGCTATATAAAGTACTTCATCCCGTATTAGGTAAGCCTATGGTACAGCATGTGCTGGAACAAGTAAAGGCAGTAGGATTAGAGGAAGTTGTAACCGTTGTTGGATTTGGTTCAGATAAAGTGAAAGAACATCTCGGCAATGATTCAAAGTTTGCTTTACAAGAAGAGCAGCTAGGTACTGGACATGCTGTGATGCAAGCGGAAGAATTATTGAAGGATAAAGAAGGTACTACCATCGTTGTATGTGGAGATACCCCATTAATTACGAAGGAAACCTTTGAGCAGTTATTTGAACATCATGAAAAAGAAGGCTCGAAGGCTACGATTCTAACCGCTAAAGCCCCTAACCCATTTGGATATGGGAGAGTAATCCGTAATGACCAAAATGAAGTGGAACGAATTGTAGAGCATAAGGATGCAAGTCCAGAGGAACTACAGGTCGATGAAATTAATACAGGAACGTTTTGCTTTGATAATAAAGCATTATTTGACGCATTAAAAGACGTCTCAAATGATAATTCCCAAGGTGAATATTATTTAACAGATGTAATTGAAATCCTTAAGAAAAAGTCGGAAAAAGTAAGTGCTTATATGATGCCTAACTTTGATGAAACACTAGGTGTCAATGATCGTGTTGCGTTAGCACAAGCTGAAAAAACGATGAAACGTCGTATTAATGAATATCATATGCGCAATGGCGTGTCTATCATTGATCCGGAGAATACATATATTCAGTCGGATGTTGTGATTGAATCCGATGTTGTGATTTACCCAGGAACCATGATAGGTGGTAAATCCATCATACGGGAGAATGCTATTATTGGTCCTAATAGTGAAATTCACAACTGTGAAGTAGGTGAAGGTACAGTAATTAAGCAAAGTGTGGCAACAGACAGTAAAATTGGCGCACGGGTAAATATTGGTCCTTTTGCTCATATTAGACCGGATGCTAATATAGGTGATGGAGCAAAAATTGGTAACTTTGTCGAAATTAAAAAAGCCGAATTAGGTGAAGGAAGCAAAGTATCCCATTTGAGCTATATTGGTGATGCAAAAGTCGGAAGTAATGTTAATATTGGTTGTGGTACAATTACAGTAAACTATGATGGCAAAAATAAGTATTTAACGACTATCGAAGATGATGCATTTATTGGCTGTAATTCGAATCTAATTGCCCCAGTAACCATTGGCAAAGGATCTTATGTTGCTGCAGGCTCGACCATCACAAAGGATGTTCCTTCAGATGCATTGTCTGTTGCTCGAGCAAGACAATCAAATAAAGAAGGATATGCATCACGATTAAAGAACAGATTGAAAGAAAATAAATAACGGAGGGGTATCTTCATGTCTCAATACCAGAACTCAAATATGAAAGTTTTTTCACTTAATTCAAACCGGAAGCTTGCAGAGGAAATTGCAGAGCATATCGGCATTTCTTTAGGAAAATGTACGGTAACATCGTTTAGTGATGGCGAAATTCAAATTAACATCGAGGAAAGTGTTCGTGGATGTGATGTTTATGTTGTGCAATCAACAAGTTCACCAGTAAACCAACATCTAATGGAATTACTTATTATGCTAGATGCACTAAAACGTGCTTCTGCTAAAACGGTTAATGTGGTAATGCCTTACTATGGTTACGCAAGACAAGATCGTAAAGCACGTGCAAGAGAGCCAATCACGGCTAAGCTAATTGCGGATTTAATCGAAACTGCAGGAGCTGATCGTGTTATTACACTTGATTTACACGCACCTCAAATTCAAGGCTTCTTTGATAGCCCAATTGACCACTTACAAGGTGTACCATTACTATCCGATTATTTTGAAGCAAAAGACATTGATGATATTATTGTCGTTTCACCAGATCATGGTGGTGTAACAAGAGCAAGAAAAATGGCTGACCGTCTTAAAGCACCAATCGGTATTATTGATAAAAGAAGACCACGTCCAAATGTTGCCGAGGTTATGAACATTATCGGAAATATTGAAGGAAAAACAGCTATTTTAATTGATGATATCATTGATACGGCTGGTACCATTACATTAGCTGCTAATGCCTTAATTGAACAAGGGGCAAAAGAAGTGTATGCATGCTGTACACATCCGGTATTATCTGGTCCAGCAATTGAACGTATTCAAAACTCACAAATTAAAGAATTGGTTATTACAAATTCCATTCCATTACCGGAAGAGAAGAATATAGAGAACATTACCCAATTGTCTGTTGCACCTCTTATCGGGGAAGCAATTATCCGTGTACATGAGGAACAATCCGTTAGTATTTTGTTTGATTAATGTTTAAGCGAATAGTTTTAAGGGGAATATACTATATTAGATAAATGATTTAGCTCTACAACCTGCATATACGAGAAAGTTGTCAGTACTAGATGATATACTAGTTTTTCGAGTGGAAGGATGATATGGATGTCAGTAACCTTAAATGCTATGAAACGAGAAGATCATACAAAGTCGACAACAAAACAACTGAGAGAAAATGGACAAGTTCCGGCAGTTGTTTATGGGAAAGAGAATGGCTCTAAATCAATATCTGTAGATAGTATAACCTTACTTAAAACCGTTCGAGATGAAGGGAAAAATGCTGTCATATCACTGCAAATCCAAGGGGAATCACCTTTGGATGTTATGCTACATGATTATCAAACAGATAAAATAACAGATGATCTCTTACATGCAGACTTTTATGTGGTGAATATGTCACAGGAATTGGAGACAACTGTACCAGTTCGTTTGGTTGGAGAACCAGAGAACGGTGTCGTACAACAACCGCTATACGAAGTAAATGTACGAGCAACTCCAAACCATATTCCGAACGAAATTACAGTAGACATCTCGAATAAAAGTATCGGCGATATTGTCACAGTAGCGGAGATTGGAGAATCATCGACCTATCAAGTAACAGATGATCCAGAGACAGTAGTTGCAAGTGTACTTGCCCCTACGACAAATGCCGATATGGAAGGCCAAGAGGAAACAGGTGAAGAACCAGAATTCACTGGAGAAGCACAATCAGAAGCTAACGAAGAATAACATCCAATTCATATGAAAACTATACAAAACAACGAGGCTGGGACAAAACTAAAACAAAGGTAATAAAAAACGAACAATCACCACATTAGCCCCGGAAATATACGGAGACTCCTGTGGGAGGAAAGGCATCGGTGAGACCCCTGGGGAGCGTTAGCTCTGAGGAGGCTCATCAGCCGCCCGACGGTAAAGTAGACACTGCGATGGTCTTTTCGAGCAGATGTCACCCCTGTACAGGAAGTAACCGCAAGTATATTTCCGGGGCGGGTCTGATGCGCTAACTGTCATGTTCGGTTTATCCTATGTTAGAAATAGTTTTGTCCCAGCCTCGATTGTTGTATTTGTTATGAAAGAGAGCCTACATGGGATGAAGGTTTTACGTTAGCGCATCCTAACGGTAAATAACTGTATGGTTAAGTAGGTGTTCAAAAGACACTACGAGCCTGTATAGATAGATTAAATACTAAAAAAGGAAGAAATAATATGAAATGTATTGTCGGTTTAGGAAACCCGGGGAAGAAATATCAAAATACTCGGCATAATATCGGTTTTATGGTGATAGATGAATTAGTGGCACGTCATAACCTAGATCTTAACAAGACGAAATTTAAAGGGCTTTACACGATTACAACCTTGAAAGGGGAAAAGGTGTTACTGCTTGAACCACAAACCTATATGAACCTTTCAGGAGAATCACTTCGGCCGTTAATGGAATACTACGATATTGAGTTAGAAGACGTCCTCGTAATCTATGATGATTTAGACTTACCAACTGGAAAAATCCGATTACGACAAAAAGGTGGTCACGGCGGTCATAATGGCATCCGCTCTATTATTGATCAACTGGGCACGAGAGATTTTAAACGAATCAGATTAGGCGTAGGTCGCCCGGTATCACCTATACCAGTAGTTGACTATGTACTAGGTGCATTTCCAAAAGAGGAAGAAGCACTAGTAAAAGAAAGCATTACAAATGCAGCTAATGCATGTGAAAAATGGTTGGAGCAATCGTTTGAAGAAGTTATGAATGAATTTAATGCTCTCTGAGTAAGATAAATAAAGTGAAATCATGTTCAAGGAAAAGTTAGCTTCTAGAACGTGTAACACATAAGGGATAATTTGATTCTACTCGTATAAAATATCTCTTTTCGGATAAACCTATTAACTAATCATGTGTTTATTCGAGGAGGTACTTCTATGGCTATTGTCTATACTTGTAGACATTGCGGGCTAAAACTCGGTGAATTAACAGAACAAGTTGTCGATACTACCGTGTTAGGTTGGAATAAGCTAACAGATGAGGAAAAAAGAGAAATGATCCAGTACAAAGAGAACGGAGATGTTCAAATTCATGCAATTTGTGAGAATTGCCAAGAATCGTTAGGACATCATCCAGAATATCATGAATTAGATTATTTTATCCAATAGCATATGGAGTGCA
This sequence comes from Ornithinibacillus sp. FSL M8-0202, assembly GCF_037975285.1. Taxonomy (GTDB): domain Bacteria; phylum Bacillota; class Bacilli; order Bacillales; family Amphibacillaceae; genus Ornithinibacillus; species Ornithinibacillus massiliensis. The sequence continues at coordinate 1,816,384 of NZ_CP150248.1, read as the reverse complement.
AAGCTTTGGTTCTTAACCAAGGCATTTTTGCGCTTTTATTTAGTAGATTTTTAAATGCTATTAATTTAGTAAGATATCGTGCTTGAAGGGGAAGTCATAATGGGGGTTTTGATGTGAAGGCTTTTAATCAATATTTACAATCACAAAAGGATGTACAATCTATTATAGATGGCGTAGAAGGCGGCTTGAAGGAACAGTTAGTTGCTGGTTTATCTGGTTCTGCTAGAAGTATGCTAGTTTCAGCTGTTGAGGCATCGCTTCATCGCCCAATACTGCTTATTACCTATCAATTGGTACAGGCACAACAATTATATGATGACTTAACTGCATTTTTAGATGAGGACCAGGTACATTTATATCCAGTAAATGAACTAATAGCAACGGAAATTGCAATCGCAAGTCCAGAGCTACGCAGCAGCAGAATTGAAGCATTGACGAAGTGGTCTAACCAAAAATCAGGTGTATTAATTGCGCCTGTAGCTGCCTTAAAACGGATATTACCCCCAATAGAATATTGGAGTAAGTATCAATTATTATTTAGAGAAGGAGAAGAAATTACAATCGACTCCTATCTTAGCTCTTTAGTCGATATGGGATATGAACATGCCTCCATGGTAACAGCTCCTGGTGAGTTCAGTAGACGTGGCGGAATTATTGATGTGTATCCAGTAACAGAGCCACACCCAATCCGAATCGAACTATTTGATGAAGAAGTGGATTCGATTCGATATTTTGATGCAGATTCACAGCGTTCTATGGACCGTTTACAGGAGGTAACCGTAGGACCAGCAACCGAATTACTTGTAACAAATGAAGATATTCTTCGAGGTGCGGAGCGATTAGAGGATGCCTTTTCGAAAACGCTAAAAAAGATCACGACTAAAGAAGGAAAGGAAGCATTAGTAGATGCCATTGAAGGGGATATTGAACGATTAAAAAATCTCGAGCATTATCCTGAAATGCATAAGTATATCGGTTACTTCTATGATCGTCCTGCTAGTTTATTAGATTATTTACCGCATAATGGTTTAATCATACTCGATGAAATGAGTAGAATTCAGGAGACAGCGACCAATTTAGACCATGAGGAAGCAGAATGGTACAGTAGTTTATTGGAAGCAAATAAGATGGTTATGGATAGTAAGTTTTCGTTTGATTGGCATACCATTTGGGGCAGGATGAATGCAACACGTATTTACATGTCTGTGTTCCTACGGCATATTCCAAACACAAACCCGCAAAACATTGTCAATCTTTCATCGAGAGCGATGCAAGATTTTCACGGGCAAATGCATTTATTTAAAAATGAGTTAAAGCGGTGGGAAAAGGGTGATTACTCCGTTGTTGTAATTGTGCCAAATAAAAATCGGGCTGAAAAGGTCCAATCCATTTTGGATGATTACGACATTGAAGCAGCGATTTCAGATCACATACAGTTACCGGTGGAAATGCCTACTATCATCGTTGGGAATATAACAAGTGGTATTGAGTTACCAATGCATAAGCTCGCTGTCATTACAGAGAATGAGCTCTTTAAGAAACAGACGAAGCGCTCTAGGAAGAAACAAAATATCTCTAATGCAGAACGTATCCAGAACTACCAAGAACTTAAGGTAGGCGATTATGTCGTTCATACGAACCACGGAATTGGCCGTTATTTAGGGATTGAAACGTTAGAATTACAAGGTAAGCATAAGGATTATATGCTAATTAAATACTCTGGTGATGATAAGCTATTCGTTCCAATTGAGCAGATTGATTTAGTGAAGAAATATGTCGGTTCAGAAGGAAAAGAACCGAAGCTATATAAATTAGGTGGCAGTGATTGGACAAAAGTAAAACGAAAAGTACAGTCCTCTGTAGAGGATATTGCTGATGATCTAATAAAGCTTTATGCAGAAAGAGAATCTCGCAAAGGATATGCTTTTTCACCAGATGGAGAAATACAACGTGAGTTTGAGGCATCCTTCCCGTACCAAGAAACAGAGGATCAATTACGTTGTATTGAAGAAATCAAACAAGACATGGAAAAAGAAAGACCAATGGATCGACTGCTTTGTGGAGATGTAGGTTATGGGAAAACCGAGGTTGCTATTCGTGCTGCCTTTAAAGCGGTCTCAGACGGTAAGCAAGTAGCGATTCTAGTACCGACCACGATCTTAGCACAACAGCATTATGAAACGATTCGTGAAAGATTCCAGGACTACCCAATTAACATTGGATTATTAAGTAGATTTAGAACACCCAAGCAACAAAAGGAGACGATTGAGGGCTTAAAACGTGGCGTAGTGGATGTCGTAATCGGAACACATCGCCTTCTTTCCAAAGATGTTGTCTATCATGACCTAGGGTTATTAATTGTCGATGAAGAGCAACGTTTTGGCGTGAAGCACAAAGAGAAAGTAAAACAGATGAAGACGAATATTGATGTGTTAACCTTAACCGCAACCCCAATACCGCGTACCCTTCATATGTCCATGCTAGGGGTTCGTGATTTGTCTGTTATCGAAACACCACCAGAAAACCGCTTTCCAATCCAAACCTATGTCATGGAATATAATCCGGTGCTAATTCGAGAAGCGATTGAAAGAGAGATGGCTCGTAATGGTCAAGTATTTTTCTTGTACAATCGTGTAGAGAACATTGATAAGATGGCTCGCGATATTGGCATGTTAGTTCCAGAGGCTCGCGTTACCTTTGCTCATGGTCAAATGAATGAGACCGAGCTAGAGAACGTGATGTTTGGATTTTTAGAAGGGGAATTTGATGTTCTTGTCAGCACAACCATTATTGAAACTGGTGTTGACATACCGAACGTGAATACGTTAATTGTCTATGATGCTGATCGCATGGGGCTTAGTCAGCTCTACCAGCTAAGAGGAAGGGTAGGACGCTCTAATCGCGTGGCCTATGCATACTTCACTTATAAGAAAGACAAAGTTCTCAATGAAGTGGCGGAGAAGCGACTACAAGCTATAAAAGAATTTACTGAACTAGGCTCAGGCTTCAAGATTGCCATGCGTGATTTATCGATACGTGGTGCAGGGAATTTACTCGGATCCCAGCAGCATGGATTTATTGATTCTGTCGGATTTGATATGTATAACCAAATGCTAACGGAAGCAATCGAGGCAAGAAAACAAGGGAAAGAAATTGAGGATGTTAAGCCATTTGATCCAGAATTAAACTTGTCAATCGATGCGTATATTCCGGATACCTATATTGAAGATGAAAGACAGAAAATCGATATGTATAAACAGTTCCAGACCATATCGTCAAAAGAAGACATACAAGATTTACAGGACGAGTTACTCGATCGTTTTGGTGAATTTCCTACTGAGGTGGAAAATCTATTTATTGTTTCAGAGCTCAGATGGTTAGCTAAACGAGAGCGAATCGAATCCATTACGGAGAAAAGCAATAAAATGGAATTACTTGTATCGGACGAGAGAAGCAAGCTAGTAGATGGTGCGAAAGTATTTGAACTGGCGAATGAATATGGGAGAGAAATTTTATTAGGAACCGAGCAAACGAAACTAAAGGTTATTTATCGTTTCTCAAGAGATTCCTCCTTCACTCGATACGATACAATAAAAGATTTTATTGGTAAAATGGATAAAATTAATCGCTAAGTACAATAAATGGTATTTCATGTATAGTTCTTCCAAGATGATTCATACTACTAAAACACAACTGGAGAATTTCTCATGACAGATAATAAGCATGAAGTTGTGTACGTACCGGTTATGAGCAACCTTTGCATCCTAACCAACATTTTATAACCGTACGAGTGACATAATAGGCTTAGCTTCTATATTTGGCACGAGAAATCATCATAAGAAAGCGAGGCTTCTTTAATGAAAGCAACAGGAATTGTACGACGGATTGATGATTTAGGTAGAGTAGTCATCCCGAAAGAAATCAGAAGAACTTTACGAATTCGTGAAGGAGACCCATTAGAAATATTCATTGATCGTGAAGGCGAGGTTATTCTAAAGAAATACTCACCAATCAATGAATTAGGCAATTTTGCCACAGAATATGCCCAAGCGCTATTCGATTCTCTTCATCACCCAGTATTTATTTGTGATCGTGATGAAATCATTGCGGTAGCAGGAGAATCGAAAAAAGATTACTTAAACAAAAACATTGGACCTAAAATCGAAAAGGCAATTGAGAGTAGACTGCAAACACTGGAAACCGATGCAAGTACATTAGAATTACTTCCGGGGAAAGAGGAAGAAGTAAACTCTTACTGTATCAGTACGATTATAGCAAATGGAGACCCGATTGGCTGTGTCGTCATGTTTTCACGTGACGGGGGTAAATTAAGTGAAGTGGAGCAAAAGGCATTAGAAACCGCATCTAGCTTTTTGGCGAAGCAAATGGAGTAAATTTTTTAAAAGAGTAAGAATTAGTTAGGAAGCAACTAATTTTTACTCTTTTTTTCATGTGAACAAGTCGGTTCCCTTTGTTTTGTAATACGTATGGTATAATGTAGTGGAATTTTACCAGCATGAGAATTGTAATAAAGGAAGTTATGGATAATGGAATCGAATAAATTTGTTAAGGGTGCTTTAATCCTTACATTAGCAGGAGTGATTAGTAAGGTATTAAGTGCAGGGTATCGAATTCCATTGCAAAACCTTACAGGCGATATAGGTTTTTATATTTATCAGCAAATCTATCCGATTATTGGTATCATTTTGATACTAGCTTTATATGGGTTTCCAACAGCTATTTCGAAGCTAACAGCAGAAACAGAAGACACTTCTATGAAGTATTTTATGCTTCCTATTTTGGCGATCCTGTTCGGAATATGTGGGGTATTTGCACTACTCTTATACATCAATGCGGATGAAATGGCGCTATTCGTAGGGGATGAACAGCTTACTACGGGATACCAAGTGGCAAGTCTACTATGGATTGTTATTCCTTTTACCGCATTGTTACGTGGAATATTTCAAGGAAAGTCCGAAATGAAATCAACTGCTTATTCCCAGCTCGGTGAGCAGCTTTCTCGTGTATCGATAATTATTGGGATTGCCTGCTTCATCGCTATATATGGAGTGGATGTCTACTGGGTGGGAATCTTTGCTGGGATTGCTGCTATCGTTGGATCTGTAGTTGCTTTTTTGATATTAATTATTTTCTTTGTAAAGAATAAGCCAGTGAAGAAGGGAACTGGTCCGGTTCCTTGGAAATACTATAGTAAAACCATTATCGTATATGGGTTTATTGCAGCATTAAGCCATATGATTTTGTTAATTATTCAATTTGCAGATTCATTTACCGTTGTACCTGGGTTAATCGAAAGTGGGTTATCAGATCAAGAGGCAATGGAAGCAAAAGGTGTATTTGATCGGGGGCAGCCACTGATACAAATTGGTGCTGTATTGGGCTCATCATTTGGCTTAGCCTTAATGCCGAGTATTACAAAGGGCATGCAGTCATTGGATCAAGCACCAATACGTGCCCATATTACAAGCTCATTAAAAATTAGCTTTTATTTAGCTTGGGGTGCAAGTATAGGATTAATCTTCCTATTTCCGGAAACAAACCGCTTATTATATCAGGACAATCAAGGCCAAATAGCGTTAATGATTCTGATGTGGGCGGTGCTTTTAAGTGCGATGGTGATAACTGCTAGCTCTATATTACAAGGACTAGGTTTTATTAAATGGACAGCATTATATATTGCAATGGCATTTATCGTAAAGTGGGTTATGAATACCTTACTCGTTCCGTATTGGGGCATTATAGGAAGTGCAATTGGTACAGTGGTTAGCCTGTTGTTTCTAGCCATCTGTACCATTAGAAAACTGAAGAAAAATAGCCATCATGTATTTTCTATCCATTGGAAGGCCTTTATGATAGCGAATAGTAGCATGGTTGCCTTTTTAGTCTTTGCTGATTGGCTTCTTCCGACAGAATCCTTCTCTAGATTGGCATTGCTTTTCACAGTATTAATGCTATCGGGAGTTGGAGCTGTAATCTATTTCGTTTTATTAGTGCGATTTAAGGCGTTTACGGATAAGGAAATGGAGCTTATACCGTTTGGAAAGAGATTGACAGGACGTTAAAGGAGGTCTATCGATGAGTAAAAAAATTGAAGTAATCGGCCTTGGGGCAGGGGATATAAATCAGCTACCACTTGGCATTTATCGTAAGCTAACAAAGGAGAACACGGTTCTTTATGCACGAACACTAGATCACCCAGTAATAGAATCGTTACAAAAAGAAGGTGTCCAGTTTATTTCATTTGATTCTTTATATGAGCAGAATCAGGAGTTTGCATCGGTTTATCAAGAGATTGTTCGTGTTCTTTTAGAAAAGGCAAAAGAAAATTCATTAATTTATACCGTACCAGGCCATCCTATGTTAGCAGAAAAGACCGTTCAGCTATTGTTAGAGCAAGATGAAGTAGAAGTGGACATTATTGGGGGTCAAAGCTATTTAGATGCATTATTTACCTCCTTACAAATAGATCCAATCGATGGATTCCAATTTGTTGATGCAACTGGATTTGAACGAAGCCAGCTCGTTTATCAGCACCATCTTGTATTTTGTCAGGTATACGATCGCTTTACCGCCTCTGAGGTGAAGCTAGCGTTATTAGAGGATTTACCACCGGACTATGAGATTACCATTATTGATGCAGCAGGAAGTGATCAGGAGAAAAAGGTAACTATTCCATTAGAGGAATTAGATCATTCTGTAGAAGTTAGTAACTTAACGAGTGTATATGTTCCACCGGCACCGAAGCAGTTATTAAATCATACCTTCAATCGACTTAGAGAAGTAATTGCTACGTTAAGAGGACCAAATGGATGTCTATGGGACAAAGAGCAGACCCATGAATCATTAAGAGAATATGCGATAGAAGAAGTGTATGAGCTAATTGATGCAATCAATGAGGAAGATGACGAAGGAATTGTCGAGGAACTGGGAGATGTACTCTTGCAAATCATGCTTCATAGCCAGATTGGTGAAGATGATGGGTATTTCACGATCGATGATGTTATTCAATCCATCACCGATAAAATGATTCACCGCCATCCCCATGTTTTTTCCAATGAAACAGTCGATTCTGTTGATGATGTCTTGACCAATTGGGAGGCATTAAAGCGAGTGGAAAAAGGAGAAACACGGAAGTCGATATTAGCTGGTATACCAAAAGCTCTACCAGCCCTACTAAAAGCCTATAAATTGCAAAAGAAGGCAGCAAAAGTAGGGTTTGATTGGGATCAAGCAGCGGATATTTGGGACAAGCTTGATGAGGAAATAAAAGAAGTACAAAAGGCCATTGAAGCGGATGATAAAGTGGAAATAGAAAAAGAATTTGGTGACGTACTATTTGTACTAGCCAACTTAACAAGATATTATAAAGTAAATCCAGAGAATGCCCTAAGCCTGACGAACCAGAAGTTCATCGAACGCTTTTCCTATATAGAGCAACAATTACAAGAAAAAGGCTTCGATATAATGGAAACTAGTTTAGAAGAAATGGATTACTATTGGAATCAAGCAAAGGAAAGAGAGTGAGATCATTGCGTTTAGATAAATTTTTGAAGGTATCTCGTTTAATTAAAAGAAGAACATTAGCAAAAGAAGTAGCCGACCAAGGTAGAATCACGATTAACGGTAATCAGGCTAAAGCTTCTTCAACTGTAGCAGTAGGGGATACGTTACAAATACGGTTCGGTCAAAAACTAGTAACGGCTGAGGTTACATCATTAAAAGAAACCGTACGAAAAGATGAAGCTAGTATGCTTTATAGAATTGTAAAAGAAGAAAAAATCGAATCAGAGTAGTTCTATACTTGTCCCTCCTTTCATAAGTTATTAGTGATAAGGAGGAAGCGGATATGAATTATTATGAAAAAGAAAATAGTACAAGAGTACAACAGCAAGATCATCAATTAAAACTGAATAATCGTAGACTATTAGAAATTACTGGTGTAAAAGAAGTGGATAGTTTTGATAATGAAGAATTTCTGCTAGAAACTGTGATGGGATATCTTATCATTCGTGGTCAAAACCTCCAGTTAAAAAATCTAGATGTTGGCGAAGGTGTTGTCTCCATTAAAGGGAAGATTTATGAGATGTCCTATGTAGATGAACATCACCAGGAGAAGGCTAAAGGATTCTTTAGCAAGCTATTCCGATGACACTTAGTGTCCAATTTTTAACCATGGTTTCCATGATAGGTGGAGGCCTTTATCTTGGTATGGCATTAGATACCTTTCGCCGATTCCATAAGCACTGGAAACAGAATGTGTTTTTAGTGTATGTGATGGAAGTAAGCTTTTGGCTCACCCAGATGTTTATTTTATATTTTATTTTATTTCAAGTAAACGCCGGGGAGCTACGATTGTATGTTTTCGCTGCATGTTTTTTAGGGTTTGCGGCATATCAAGTATTTGCCGCAAAGCTCTATAAACGCGTATTGGAAAGTCTAATTATCCTGGTTAATAAAATTTATCAAGTTGTTCGTAGTCTAGTAAATGGATTATTTATTACGCCAATAAAATATATCGTGAAGATAATCATAGCTAGCATACTTTTCCTCTTTAATATGATTATGCTAGTTTTGGGCTTTATTATAAAATGCCTCTTTATACCGATAAAATGGGTTTTGATGAAGATATACCAGCTACTACCTAAAAAGTTCAAATTATTTTTACACCATTTAGCAGGATTTTATAGTAAAATACAGAATATATGTAGAAAAGGCTTAAGGTATATCACATCAAAGAGGAGGTGACGCTATGCAAAAGAAGAAAACAGTGACGAAACTGAACTCTCAATATATGGAGCAATACGATGCGCATGTAGAAAGACAGAAGCGGAAAAAGAAAAGACTTGTTCGCAGGCTGGTTCTTTTTATGACGCTTATCGCATTCATTGCTGGCAGCATGGCGGTCTATCACTTTCAACAACGAACCTTACATACGGAAAAAATGGAAGAATATAAGCAGTTACAAGAAGAACTAGCAGACTTAGAACAAAAAGAGAAGAAGTTCAAAGAAGAGATTCAATTACTGAATGATGAGGATTATATTCTAGAGATAGCACGTACGAAATACTTCCTATCAAAGGAAGGAGAGCTAATTTTTAAAACTCCGGATGAGGACTCGTCTTATTGACACACTTTTACTGGCTTCGCTATAATATATAAGTAAAGTATTTTAATTTCTTAAGGAGGAGCATTTTTTTTATGTCAATTGAAGTAGGCAGCAAGCTGCAAGGTAAGGTAACCGGTATCACTAATTTTGGGGCTTTTGTTGAGCTTGGTGAAGGAACAACAGGACTTGTTCATATTAGTGAGGTTGCCGACAATTATGTCAAAGACATTAATGAACACCTTTCTGTTGGTGATCAAGTAGAGGTTAAAGTAATTAATGTTGAAAAAGATGGTAAGATTGGTTTATCCATAAAGAAAGCAAAGGAAAAGAAGCCAGTCCGTCAAAATCCTAGAGAACGTACGGAAACATTCGAAGCTAAAATGAACCGTTTTCTCAAGGACTCTGAAGATCGCCTAGCCTCTTTGAAGAAGCACACAGAATCCAGACGTGGAGGTCGAGGTGCTAAAAGAGGATAGTAGATGCTGTCTACCAGATAATGCTCTAGAATTTTTATCATATAGGTTAGTTACGAAAAAATAGCTATCATCAAGGTAGCTATTTTTTTTATGTATGTACACCAAAAAATGATTCATCGTGTGGGAAGTAAAAGCACCGTGTAGAGTGGATGCGGGCTAGTTGGTTTAAAGTAAAAAACCTGTTATCAAAAGAGATAACAGGTTTTTTAAAATGATAGCGGCGGAGGGGATCGAACCCACGACCTCACGGGTATGAACCGTACGCTCTCGCCAGCTGAGCTACGCCGCCATATAATCTATATTAAGTTGATGTCAAAGACGATTTCTTTGAGTCAACAAAAATCATCATACAATACGTTTCGATTCATGTCAATATTTTTAATTAAAGAGGATATTTTCAGATAATGTCGAATATATTAGCAAAACGACATGAAATGAGGTGAAAACAGGTGAAGGCACATCATGAAGTATTATTTAACCAGCTGCATGCATACCGAAAAGAAACATTACGACTAGTCGAGGAGTTGACAGAGGAAGAAGCAAACATGATACCAGAGGGGTTTCATAACAATATTAGATGGAACTTAGGTCATATTTATTTAGATCAATACCTTTGGATCTATGCTTTAACCAAAGAAACATCTGAAGAGACGAATCAATTAAATCAATGGTTTGGTTTTGGGACTAATCCTAATAACTTTACCGAGGAAACACCTAATCTAGCAGAATTAAAGGAACGATTAACGTATCAAATTACCGATATTAAAGCGAAATATGAAGAGCGACTAGAAGAAGAATTCCCTCCAACCGAAATGGGCATGTACACCATCGAACAAGTCCTAACCCGAACCATCTACCACGAAGGGCTACATACTACCGCTATACAATATCTAAAACGGTTTATAAACCAATACTAAGTCTATGTATTTGCAAAAAAAGAATCTCGTATCTGACGTGATTCTTTTTTATTTGCCAATTTAAGAATGGATTATTCACTAGTCATTCGCCTTCTATTCTAGTAACAAACCTACAAGAAATCCCTTGTTATAGGCGCTGGCGGTCTATGACAAAAACGACACAGCAATATAAGGAATATGTAGAATCACCCATCACCCACTAGATTTCAGTCGAACGATTTTTAAAATCTATCCTCTTCTTTTGACAAAAAAAAATAACCTTTTATGGTTTACTGTTATGAAAGAACACCTGTCCATAATGAGTATATGTATATAATCCCTCAAGTTAGAACAAAAAAATGAAATAAATAAACCGTCAAAGAGGAGTGGTTGAATGGAATCGGTAACTAGAGTCCAGACAAAAGCAATTGAAGTAGAGAGCACATTCTTGGAAAACATAAAAATGAAATTATATACACAAGGGAAAAAAATCTTACTGGATCACGGATTATTATTTGTGCTGGTAGGTTTTTTACTCGGACGAGCTGTTATTCTATCGGTGGTCTCCCCCTTCGCAGTAGCCTTTTTAGCAACCTTATGGCTAATGCATAAGGATAAAGCCGCTAAAACACTCTTAGCAACCATGATTGGTGCATTTACTATATCGTTAACGCATGGTGTATTTGTCGGTATTTCCCTATTTTTCTTCATCATTATTTCTACTATCTTTCAAAACGTGAAAAGTGAACAAATTAAAATTCCTATATTTGTGTTTCTTGCAACTGTTGCACCAAGAATCTTCTTATATTCTATTTATGGACAGCTTACTTCTTATGAATGGATGCTAATACTAGTAGAGGGAGTACTTGGAACAGTATTAGTCCTAATCTTTATGCAAAGTGTCCCATTGCTTTCCAAAAGAAGGTATCGGCCAACCTTAAAAAATGAAGAAATTGTCTGTATGATAATTTTAATTGCCTCCATTCTAACCGGAACAGTCGGATGGGAGCTTTATGGCGCATCTATTGAACAAGTTTTATCACGATATTTTGTCTTATTATTTGGCTTTGTAGGTGGAGCGGCCATTGGATCTACCGTTGGGGTTGTGGCAGGGTTAATTTTATCGCTAGCAAATGTAGCGAACTTATATCAAATGAGTTTACTAGCCTTTTCTGGTTTACTCGGAGGTCTATTAAAAGAAGGAAAAAAAATAGGTGTTGGAGCAGGTCTATTAGTCGGAACATGTTTGGTAGGAATTTATGGCGATTCTAGTTCATTAATTCCTTCCTTAATGGAGTCATCAGTCGCTATCCTATTATTTTTACTTACGCCAGGTAGCTGGTTTAAACAATTATCACGATACATTCCGGGGACAGAGGAGCATGCCAATGAACAGCAACAATACTTGCAGAAGGTCCGCAATGTAACCGCTAAACGTGTAGAGCAATTTTCCGAGGTCTTTGAGGCGTTATCCAAAAGCTTTAGCTCGGCGGAAAATTACTCCCTTGAGGAAGAGGAATCGCAGCGAGAGACCGATTACTTCCTAAGTAATGTTACAGAAAAAACCTGTCAAACCTGCTTTATGAAAGAAAGGTGTTGGCAACAGCAATTCGACACGACATATTCGTTAATGGATATGCTGAAACAAAATGTTGAAACTGGAAATGAACCGAACAGAAAGGTTCTTCGAGAGTTTGAAAACCATTGTATTAAATCGCGAAAAGTAATCGATACGATGAAGGAAGAAATGTCCTATTTTGAAGCAAATCGCAAGCTAAGAAAGCAAGTGGTGGAGAGTAAGAAGCTTGTTGCCGAACAGCTTCAAGGAGTATCCGATGTGATGGAGGACTTTGCTAAAGAAATTTTAAAGGAACGGGAGCACCATGAAAAACAAGAAATACAAATTGTCCATGCACTAAAATCGATTGGAATTGAACTAGAGAAACTAGATGTCTATCGATTAGATAAAGGAAACGTTGATATTGAAATAACAGCCCTATTCTATGATTATCGCGGCGAGGGAGAAAAATTAATTGCCCCAGTTTTATCGGATATTTTAAATGAGACGATTGTTGTCAAAGAGGAGGATATTTCGCCGTTTCCAAATGGTTATTCCTTCCTTGCATTTGGCTCGGCAAAGGAATATACGGTAGAAACTGGTGTCGCCCACGCAGCAAAAGGTGGAGGTATTATTTCTGGAGATAGTTATACGATGATGGAGCTTGGAGAAGGAAAATATGCCATGGCCATCAGTGATGGCATGGGCAATGGTGTACGGGCTAATGAGGAGAGTAAAGAAACATTACGGTTATTACAACAAATACTCCAAACCGGTATCCCAGAAAAAGTTGCGATAAAATCAATCAATTCTATTTTAGCATTACGGACAACGGATGAAATGTTTGCAACCCTAGATTTAGCTGTGATTAACCTACATAATGCGTTTGTCCGCTTCCTAAAGATTGGGTCGACACCAAGCTTTGTCAAGCGTGGCGACCAGCTGTTAAAAATAGAGGCGAGCAACCTGCCAATGGGAATCATTAGGGAATTCGATGTTGATATTGTTAATGAACAATTACAGTCCGAGGATATCCTGATTATGATGAGTGATGGTATTTTTGATGGTCCTAAGCATGTCGAGAACACAGATGTTTGGCTGAAACGAAAAATCCGCGAGATGGAGACAGATCAACCGCAGGAGATAGCCGACCTTTTACTAGAAGAAGTGATTCGAACACGTTCCGGTGAAATAGAGGATGATATGACCGTGTTAGTTGCAAAGGTGAAAAAGAATGTTCCTCGTTGGGCGACGTTTCCAATCTACCAAACAGAGGCGCTCTAAATAGAATTGCTAGATTCCTTCTTTGAAAAAGGTATATCTCGAAGCATTTTTGTCAATGATGGTAAAGGAATAATATGGAGGTGTTTCGTATGAAGAAGGGGACTTTAAAGCAAATTCTATTAATTACAGATGGGTGTTCGAATAAAGGGGAAGACCCAGCGGCAACAGCTGCATTAGCATTTCAGCAAGGGATAACAGTTAATGTCATTGGTATATTGGAAGACGATCAAACAGAAGATCCTGAAGGTCTACAAGAGGTAGAAGAAATTGCCTTATCAGGTGGCGGAGTAAGCCAGCTAGTATATAAGCAGGCATTATCACAAACCGTACAAACGGTAACAAAACAAGCCATGACGCAAACAATCCAGGGATTTGTTAATATGGAGCTGAAGCAAATATTAGGTAAAGAGCAAACGATAGAAGATTTAGACCCTGAAAAACGAGGAGAAATAATGGAAGTAGTGGAGGACTTGGGTGAAACAAGTGACCTAGAGGTATTGGTACTTATTGATACAAGTGCAAGTATGCATGATAAATTACCTACCGTTAAGGAAGCATTAATTGATTTATCTATTAGCCTTAACTCCAGAGTTGGAAGAAATCGCTTTGCAATTTATAACTTCCCAGGAAAACGTAAGGATATTGATAAAGTACTAGACTGGTCTCCGAAGTTGGATTCCATTTCATCTGTATTTCCGAAGCTTACAAGTGGTGGAATTACGCCAACAGGGCCAGCTATCCGTGAGGCAATGTACCAGTTTGGTAAGAAAAGCTTGTTAAGGAGCTTTAGAGGAAATCATGAACAAGACATCGAGAACGCATGATACTTTTCTAAAGCCTGGGATGACAATCACCGGTAAATGGCATCAAAAACGATACGTTATCATCCGAAAGATTGGAAATGGTGCGATTGGGTCGGTTTATCTATGTGATGCAGGTGGAAAAAAGGCTGCATTGAAGATTAGTGATAAAAGTTCTTCCATTACAATGGAGGTCAATGTATTAAAATCACTAGGGAAGGTCCAAGCGAAAAGTCTTGGACCTTATTTATTGGATGTAGATGATTGGGTAACGCCCCAAGGTACGACCTTTTCATTTTATGTCATGGAATATATCCAAGGGAGAACCTTACCAGAATTTATTAAGCAGCATGGCAACGAATGGATTGGCGTCTTTATGCTGCAGCTATTAGACGACCTTGGAAATTTACATCAATCTGGCTGGATATTTGGTGATTTAAAGGTAGACAATTTATTGGTTAGCCATGCACCACCGCGCATTAGATGGATTGATGTCGGTGGTACCACACAAGTTGGTCGAGCGATAAAAGAATATACAGAGTTCTATGACCGTGGCTATTGGGGACTAGGAACGAGAAAGGCTGAGCCAAGCTATGATCTATTTGCGTTAGTTATGGTGTTTATTAGTGTATATTATCCAAGGCATTTTCCTAAGGGGTCCAATCCACAAGCTACGTTATTTAAGAAAATTAATGACGTCAAAGCACTTCAACCGTATACTTCATGTTTTAAGAAAGCATTGCTCGGGAAATATCATACCAGTGATGAAATGAAACAAGAAGTATCTGCTGTAATTTATCATTTGCAGAAGCAATCCAAAGCATCTACAACGAGAAGGAAAGAAGACAATCCTTCACTAGCAGTAGAGTCTGTAGGGTTTTTAATCGTGGCGCTAGGGTTTTATCTTTCTTCGTTGTTCATCCCTTAATTAGAGTGGTAAAATGAGAAGTACTTAAGAATAAGAAGGTGGACATGAGTGAATGAAGTAGTAGAATCCTTTATTCATAAGCATCAACTACTTTCCCCGGAGTCTACTGTATTAGTTGCTGTATCAGGTGGGCCGGATTCTTTGGCACTTTTACATTTTCTCAACAGGATGCAGAAGCAATGGAGATTACGGATAGTCGCACTTTCTGTAGACCATGGACTTCGTGGAGAGGAAAGTGTGGAGGATCTTCACTATGTGGAGGATATTTGCCGAAAGTGGAAGATAGAATTTGTGGGAACATCGATTGATGTGAACGAATATAAAAAGAAAATGCACTTAGGCACCCAAATAGCAGCTAGAGAGTTGCGCTATGCTTTTTTTGCAGAGCAAATGCAGCATTTCCAAGCGGATTATTTGGCTTTTGGTCATCATGGTGATGATCAAGCAGAAACGATGGTAATGCGAATGGTTCGTATGGCTGATTCCAGCTCTCTTGCCGGTATCCCAGTTAAACGTGAATTTGCTGGTGGGTTTATCATACGACCATTCCTATGTGTAACAAAGAAAGCAATTGAGGATTACTGTAAGGAGAATAACATCGTACCACGACTTGATCCATCGAACGAAACGATCGATTATACTCGGAACTATTTTCGGCATAAGGTACTCCCTTTATTAAAGGAAAAGAACCCTAATTTACACAAGACGATTCAACATTTAAATGAATCATTAGAAATGGATGAGACATTCCTACAATCAGAAGCAAAAAAATTGTTTGAGGATGTTGTTATTACAGAGGAAAAACCAATAAAAGTCATGTTTCGTATTGATCAGTTTCAATCACGTGCATCTGCTTTACAAAGGCGAGCCTTTCATCTAATATTAAACTATCTATATCATGAGGACGTACCTAAAGATTTATCCTATGTCCATGAAGAGCAATTCTTTATGTTAATGAGTAGAGAAAAGGGAAATGTCCAAATTGATTTTCCTCGTCATTTAAAGGTAGAAAAAGCATATAATAAACTTATCTTTTATTTTCAACAGAAAGAAGAAAATGAACCTTTCCATGAAGTGTTAGCAGTACCGGGTGAGGTGCTATTACCTAATGGTGATACAATACGTGCTACATATACAAATGAAGTTGCTATACAGAATGAATATACATATATTTGTTTGGCAAGCCAAGTAGTACTGCCTTTACATATTAGGAACCGGCAGGACGGGGACCGAATGACGTGGAATGGGTTAAATGGAAGTAAAAAGTTAAAAGATATTTTTATTGATGCAAAAGTACCTTTACATGATCGGAATAGATGGCCAGTAGTAACGGATAATAATGGGGATATACTATGGCTTATTGGTATAAAGAAACGCGACTCTATACCAAAGCAAAAACATTCCTTATATATACAACTAAATTATCAACAAGGTAAATTGTAGGAGGATTATCGTGCATAACGACATTAAGGAAATACTTATTACAGAAGAAGAAATAGCGGCGAAGTGTAAAGAGTTAGGAGAACAATTAACAAAAGAGTACGAAGGGCGTTTTCCATTAGCAGTTGGTGTGTTAAAGGGAGCATTACCATTTATGTCTGATGTGTTAAGACAAGTACAAACACATCTAGAGATGGACTTCATGGATGTATCTAGTTATGGTGGAACGAGTATGGTTTCCTCTGGAGAGGTAAAAATCTTAAAAGACTTAAATACGAAAGTAGAAGGTCGCGATATATTAATTATCGAGGATATTATTGATAGTGGTAATACATTACGCTATTTAGTGGATTTATTTAAATATCGCAAGGCAAATTCAGTAAAAATTGTAACCTTACTCGATAAACCTTCTGGAAGAACGGCAGAAATTGAAGCCGACCTAGTTGGGTTTGAGGTTCCGGATGCATTTGTAGTCGGATATGGGTTAGATTATGATGAAAAATATCGAAACCTACCATATATCGGGGTATTAAAACCGGAAATTTATGGTGGCGAAGAATAAAAAGTGGTCTAATGAATATTGTTTGAAATGCAAAGAGCAATTAGTTGTAAAATTTAAATTTCATGTGATACTATTGTTAATAGTTTTTCCCGTTTGGGAGGAGGTAGGGCATTGAACCGAGTTTTCCGTAGTGCGTTTTTTTACTTAATTATATTTCTGGTTATTATAGCCGTAATTAGTATGTTAAGTGGTCAGCATGATCAAGCAGAAGAATTAAATGTGAATGATTTCATGCAATCACTTGAAGCAGGTAATGTCAAAGAAATGACGATGAAGCCTGTGAACGGCATTATGCGTATCACTGGTACATTAAATGACGACAAACAATTTGTTGCTCAAGTACCTGATAATAACGATATCGTCACCGATATTACAACAAAGGCAAGAGAACAAAGTGCCTTAAAAACAGAACAAATGGATCAGCCTAGTATTTGGGTTACACTCCTAACTACAATGATTCCGTTCTTAATTATTGGTCTTTTATTCTTCTTCTTGCTTAGTCAAGCACAAGGCGGCGGTGGCGGCCGAGTGATGAACTTCGGTAAGAGTAAAGCGAAAATGTATAATGAAGAAAAGAAAAAAGTTCGTTTTACCGATGTTGCTGGTGCAGATGAAGAAAAGCAAGAATTAGTCGAAGTAGTTGAATTCTTAAAAGACCCACGTAAATTCTCAGCAATTGGGGCAAGAATTCCAAAAGGGGTTCTTTTAGTTGGACCTCCAGGTACTGGTAAAACATTACTTGCACGTGCTGTTGCTGGGGAAGCAGGTGTTCCATTCTTCTCCATTAGTGGTTCAGACTTTGTTGAGATGTTTGTTGGTGTCGGTGCAAGTCGTGTTCGTGATTTATTCGAAAATGCGAAGAAAAATGCACCTTGTATTATATTTATCGATGAGATTGACGCGGTAGGTCGTCAACGTGGCGCAGGTCTTGGTGGTGGCCATGATGAACGTGAGCAAACACTAAACCAATTACTAGTAGAAATGGACGGTTTCGGAGCAAACGAAGGAATCATCATCGTAGCTGCAACGAACAGACCAGATATTCTAGACCCTGCATTATTACGTCCAGGACGTTTTGACAGACAGATTACTGTTGATCGCCCAGATGTAAAAGGTCGTCAAGAAGTACTTAAAGTACATGCGAAAAATAAACCATTAGATGCTTCAGTTGATCTAAAAACAATTGCAATGCGTACACCTGGATTCTCAGGTGCGGACTTAGAAAACCTTCTAAACGAAGCTGCACTAGTTGCGGCCCGTCAAGATAAGAAGGAAATTGATATGACCGATGTGGACGAAGCAATCGACCGTGTCATAGCAGGTCCTGCCAAGAAAACACGTGTTATATCAGAAAAAGAACGAAATATCGTTGCGTATCATGAAAGTGGCCATACAATTATTGGTATGGTGCTCGATGAGGCAGATGTTGTTCATAAAGTAACGATTGTCCCTCGTGGGCAAGCTGGTGGATATGCAGTAATGCTTCCGAAAGAAGACCGTTACTTCATGACGAAGCCAGAGCTATTCGATAAGATTACCGGATTATTAGGTGGTCGCGTTGCCGAGGAAATCGTCTTTGGCGAAGTAAGTACTGGGGCATCCAATGACTTCCAACGTGCAACCAACATTGCACGCAAAATGATTACGGAATATGGTATGAGCGACAAACTAGGACCGCTTCAATACAGTAGTGGTGGTGGAGAAGTGTTCCTAGGTAGAGATATTAATAATGAGCAGAACTATAGTGATGCAGTTGCTCATGATATCGATACAGAAATGCAAAACTTCATCAACTATTGCTATGATCGTGCGAAAACAATTCTTACAGAAAATCGCGATAAGCTAGAATTAATAGCACAAACACTTCTAGAGGTAGAGACATTGGATGCAAGACAAATTAAATCTCTATTTGATAAAGGTGTTCTTCCAGATCCAGAAGAATACGAAGAAGTGGATGATGTGAAAGTAAATATTACTGCGAAGAAAGACGACGAAACGGTTGACTCTTTTGAAGAGGCAAAAGAAAAAGTAGACGATAAGCTTCGCGAAGAAATAGAAGAAGATAAGAACAAAAACGACTAACCATATCGAAACAAGGTAGCCTTCTAATGAGGCTACCTTTTGTTTTGGGTTAGGAAATTTCACTTACGTAATTGATTTTGGTATATTATTAAGGACTTAAATTTTTTACACTAGCGTTGGCTGGTAATAATATTGCTACTCTCAGGGTTAAGCACACTTCGCTCATATTTACGTACGAGTGTAGACCTATTCGGAAAATATCACATTACCTTAAGTCAGCTGGTTCTAATTTTTAAAGGACCATATTATTGGTAGGAAGGACTTATAACATGCTTTTTGTTCTAGATGTGGGAAACACAAACACAGTATTAGGCGTTTTTAATGATAAAGAACTAGCATATCACTGGCGAATCAAAACCGACCGCTATAAAACAGAAGATGAATTTGGCATGCTTATCAAATCATTATTTGATTTTAGTGGAATCAAATTTGCCGATATCGATGGCGTGGTTATCTCCTCTGTAGTACCTCCCATCATGTTTGCTTTAGAAAGAATGTGTAACACGTACTTTCAGATTAACCCGATTATCGTCGGTAAAGATACCGTAAAGACTAATTTAAAAATGCGATATCCTAACCCTAAGGAAATTGGTGCCGACCGGATAGTAAATGCAGTCGGAGCAATCCAGGAGCACGATACACCGCTTATTATTATCGATTTTGGAACGGCAACGACCTATTGCTATATCAATGAATCGAAGGAATATTGTGGCGGCATCATTTCTCCAGGAATAAATATTTCCATGGAAGCATTGTATCAACGAGCCTCTAAGCTCCCGAAAATAGAAATAGAAGCACCAGATAATGTCGTTGGTAAATCAACCGTCGAAGCGATGCAATCTGGCGTGTTTTATGGATATATTGGTCAAGTGGATGGTATTGTGAACAGAATCAAACAAACTGCTGGTCAAGAAGCAAAAGTAATTGCTACTGGTGGGTTAGCCTCATTAATTGGGGAAGCTTCAGAGACGATAGATTATGTTGATCCATATTTAACATTAAAGGGCTTATATGAAATTTATAAAATTAATCAATAACAAATGAAAAGGAGCAAAACACAACATGTCAGATTACTTAATAAAAGCAACAACATTTAACGGAATGGTTCGTGCTTATGCCATTCGTTCCACCAATATGGTAGAGGAAGCAAGAAGACGACAAGACACGTGGGCTACAGCTTCGGCAGCAATGGGGCGTACGATGACAATCTCTGCTATGATGGGTGCCATGCTAAAGGGAGATGATTCTTTAACGATAAAGGTTGAAGGTGGTGGCCCTATCGGTGCTATTATTGCAGATGCTAATGCATTGGGTGAGGTTAGGGCCTATGTAACGAATCCGCATGTGGATTTTGATTTAAATAGTAAGGGTAAGCTAGATGTCGCAAGAGCAGTAGGTACGACAGGAAGCTTAAGTGTTGTGAAGGATCTTGGACTTCGTGAATTCTTCACCGGCCAAGTCCCTATTGTATCTGGAGAAATTAGTGAAGATTTTACGTACTATTTTGCTACATCAGAACAGGTTCCTTCAGCAGTAGGTGCTGGGGTGCTGGTAAATCCTGACCATACCATTCTTGCAAGTGGCGGATTTATTGTACAAGTAATGCCTGGTGCAGATGATGAAATTGTCGATAAATTAGAGAGCCGTATTACATCATTTCCTCCTATTTCTTCTCTCGTGCGAGCAGGTAAAACACCAGAGGAAATTTTAACCCAATTATTTGAAGGCGAAGAAGTGAAAATACATGAAAAGATGCCCGTTCAATTTAAGTGTAAATGTTCAAAGGAAAGGCTAGCAAATGCCATTATGGGACTAGGGAAAGAAGAAATACAAGCTATGATTGATGAAGATCACGGGGCGGAAGCGTCTTGTCATTTTTGTAATGAGAACTATCACTTCTCAGAAGAAGAGTTAAATGAGTTAATGGAACAGCTATGAGCTACCAGGTAATTGGAAGGAGTAAACGATGACAAATAAACTACTACTAAGTGTTATTGTTGTTCTTCTCATAACAAATGTCGCAACCATGTTGCTTTGGAAGAACGACAGATCAGACGAATCGATAGTTGAAGATGAAGAAGTTGACACTCAAAAACCAGTTGCATCTATTGGTGGCACGGAAATATCTTTTCAAGATTGGATGAAATCGTTACGAGAAAGTTATGGTAAGAAAGAGCTAAAAACTATAATTGATCAAGAGGTTGTAAAAAAGCTAGCACAGGAGCAAAATATTACCGTGAGTGAAAAGGTAATCGAGCGTGATATGGCCTTATTAACGACGATGCAAGGATTGACAACAGAAGAAGAGTTGAAAGGGTTAGAAGAAAGTTGGAGAGAGGACATCATCTATCGCTATCAATTAGAAGCATTACTAGCCCAGGACGTTCAAGTGCCTGAAGAAGATGTCCAAGCATATTTCACCAAATACGATAATCAATATCAGTTTTCCGAATCCTTTCAGCTATCTCATATTCTAGTTGCCAACAGAGAAACAGCTAATAAAGTATATGATGAATTAGAAGCAGGGGCTTCGTTTTCCTTACTTGCTAAGGAATATTCCATCGATGAGGACACGAAAGAAAATGGTGGCTATTTAGGGTTTAATTCTTCGACTACAGAATTTATCTCTAGTAATTACTTTGATTTTGCTAAGGAACTGGAAGAATATACGTATAGTGAACCATTTGTTACATCCAATGGTGTGGCGATTTTATTCCTTCATAAAAAATTACCGGACATCACATTTACTTATGAAGAACTGAAACCATATATTCGAAATGAGCTTGCATTACAATCAATCAATCAGAACTTGGTTGCCGAGCCGCTATGGGAAAAAGTTGATATAGAATGGGTATACGACGAATAAACTAGAGTAGGAACTTATTTGTATTCTCCATAGCCCATTTCTAGACGTTTGGTTTGACAATATTTGGCTTAAGAATTACATTATATATAAATCCTATCTGTTTAGTGGGAATTATGAGGAGGTAATTTGGAATGAGAGTTGCAGATAATATTACTGGCTTAATCGGCGAAACACCTATTGTTAAATTAAACAGAATAACAGACGGAGATAGTGCGGATATTTATGTGAAATTAGAGTTTTTCAACCCAGGTAGCTCGGTAAAGGATCGTATTGCACTTGCGATGATTGAAGCTGCGGAAAAAGAAGGAAAGCTAAAAGAAGGAGATACTATTGTCGAACCAACTAGTGGAAACACAGGTATTGGTTTAGCGATGGTGGCTGCAGCAAAAGGATATAAGGCAGTACTCGTTATGCCTGATACGATGAGTCAGGAGCGCCGTAATTTATTACGTGCATATGGAGCAAACTTAGTACTTACTCCTGGTGCTGAAGGGATGAAGGGTGCGATTAAAAAGGCGGAAGAGCTTGTGAAAGAAGAGGGTTACTTCATGCCACAGCAATTCGAGAACCGAGCGAATCCAGAAGTTCACGCTCGTACAACAGGTAACGAAATTGTGGAACAAATGAAGGACGGTCTTGATGCATTTGTTTCTGGTGTCGGAACAGGTGGAACGGTAACGGGTGCTGGTAAAGTACTAAAAGAACATTTCCAAGATATCAAAATTTATGCCGTAGAACCTGTTGATTCACCAGTATTATCTGGTGGAACTCCTGGACCTCATAAAATCCAAGGAATTGGGGCGGGCTTTGTTCCGGGTGTACTAGATACAGCGGTTTATGATGACGTTATTCAAATCGAAAATGAAGAAGCATTCGCAACATCCCGTGAAGTTGCGAAAACAAATGGTATCCTAGGTGGTATCTCTGCAGGTGCTGCGGTTGCTGCTGCGAAGAAGATTGCCAAACAACTAGGAAAAGGGAAAAAAGTACTTGCGGTATTCCCTGATAATGGGGAGCGTTATTTATCTACTGCGCTTTATCAATTTGATGAAGAATAAACAATGAGATAAAGGCTAGCATCATTCTTGATGCTAGCCTTTATTCATTTTTACTTTTCTTATAGAATATCGAACTATATTTATCCGAATTAATTCACTCTCTAAAATCGATTACCATAAGGTCTCTAACCGATTTGATAACTTAAGGCGGCATTAAATTAATACCTTAATTTGTTATGTGATAGAATGATACTAGATATTTCAGGGTGAAAGGAAACGAATGATATGATATTAAAGACAAAATCAAAAGTATATAACTTATCCGATAGAACACATATCATGGGTATATTAAATGTCACACCGGATTCCTTCTCTGATGGGGGAAATTATACTTCTGTTGAAAAGGCTGTTCAACAAGCAGTTAGGATGGAGCAGCAAGGTGCAGATATTATCGACATTGGCGGAGAGTCAACCCGACCGGATCATGACCCAATCTCAGCTAAAGAAGAGCTCAGCCGAGTATTACCTATGATTAACGCGGTTAAGGAGTCTATCCATATACCAATTTCTATTGATACGTATAAAGCAGAAACCGCAAGACAAGCAGTAGAAGCGGGTGCAGAAATCATTAATGATGTTTGGGGAGCAAAGCGAGATCCAGAGATTGCTTCTGTTGCTGCAAATTATAACGTTCCGATTATTTTAATGCATAATCGTACGAATGAGAATTATACTTCACTTATCGATGATATGAAACAGGATTTAGAGGAGAGTATTGATATTGCTCTTAAAGCGGGAGTTCCAAAGGAAAATATCATTCTTGACCCGGGGATTGGCTTTGCGAAAAGTGCTAAAGACAATCTCGTTGTGATGAAGAATCTAGAAAAACTAACCGCAATGGGATTCCCGCTTTTACTAGCAACTTCACGCAAACGATTTATAGGTAGTGTATTAGATGTACCACCTGCTGAAAGAGATACAGGTACAGGAGCAACAACATGTCTTGGTATTACTAAAGGCGCACATATGGTACGAGTACACAATGTGAAAGTTAATGTAGAGCTAGCTAAAATGATGGATGCGATGCTACGGGTGGAGGATAAGTAATGGATAAAATTATGTTGACCAATATGCAATTTTATGGGTACCACGGGTTGTTACCAGAGGAGAAAAAGCTAGGGCAACGTTTTTTAGTAGATGTAGAGCTCTATTTAGATACGAAAAAAGCAGGTAAAAGTGATGACATGTACGATTCGATTGATTATAGCCAAGCCTATGCGCATGTACAAAAAATCGTCGAAGGCAGTTCAAAAAATTTAATAGAAGCAGTTGCAGAGGAAGTGGCATCTGATTTATTAGCTTCATTCTCCCTACTAGAAGCATGTCGAGTGAAAGTAATAAAACCAGATCCGCCAATACCAGGGCATTACCAATCTGTAGCTGTTGAAATCTATCGGGAGAAATGAAATGAATAAAGCATATATCGCATTAGGAACAAACATAGAACCAAGAGCAGAGTATTTAGACAAAGCGATTAATCTATTAGAGCAGCATGAACATATCCAGCTACTCAAAGCGTCGTCTATTTATGAGACTGCCCCAGTTGGATATACCGATCAAGCCGATTTTTTAAATATGGTAGTAGAAGTAAATACCGATTTACCTTCAGAAAACTTATTAGATGTATGCCAAGGAATTGAAGCCGAACTTGGGAGAGAGCGAACGATTCGGTTTGGACCGAGAACAATCGACCTTGACATTTTGGTCTATAATAACGAAAATAGGGAAACAGATCGATTAACCCTCCCACATCCGAGAATGGGAGAACGAGGATTTGTATTAATCCCACTTCACGAGATTGCACCGGGTCTGAATGTACCAGTGTTAAGCAAAACAGTAGCTGAATTATTACGCAATCTTCCAGAACAAGATAAAGAGGAGATTCGTGTATGGAAAAAGGCCGAATAGGAAGAAGAATCAAGGCATTCCGGAAGCTAAAAGGGTATACACAGGTCCGTCTAGCTAAGGAACTGAATATATCCCTTAACACACTTGGTACAATGGAAAGAGGTACACGAGAAGTATCTGACAAATTAATCCAACAGATAGCGGAAACGCTAAACATAGATATAGAAGAATTAACAGGTAGGAAGGAGGAATAAGATATGTGGAATATAGGGGACATCACGATCCCAAACCGTGTAACACTTGCTCCAATGGCTGGAGTAAGTAACTGGGCATTTCGTTTAACCGTGAAGGAATTTGGTGCAGGCCTAATTACAGCTGAAATGGTTAGTGATAAAGGAATCTTAAATCGAAACCAAAAAACAATGAAAATGCTATATATCGATGAACAAGAGATGCCAATGAGTCTTCAAATTTTTGGCGGAGATAAAGAATCCCTTGTTCAAGCAGCACAATATGTTGACCAAAACACAAATGCTTCTATTATTGATATTAATATGGGATGCCCAGCACCGAAGATCACCAAGATAGATGCTGGATCTCGCTGGCTATTAGACCCAGATAAAATTTATAACATGGTGAAGGCCGTTGTAGAGAATGTCGATAAACCAGTTACGGTAAAAATGCGTACCGGATGGGATGAAGATCATATATATGCTATTGATAACGCAAAAGCTATCGAAGCGGCAGGCGGAAGTGCCATCGGTCTTCATGGACGTACTAGAAAGCAAATGTATGAAGGTTATGCGAACTGGGATATCATTAAAGAGGTAAAAGCAGCTGTTCATATTCCCGTAATCGGAAATGGTGATATTGATAGTCCTGAAATTGCGAAGAAGCGTTTAGAGGAAACGGGAGTAGATGCTGTAATGGTCGGACGTGCAGCACTAGGAAATCCATGGATTATCTACCAAATTGTTAAATATCTAGAAACTGGTGTCTTAATCGATAATCCAACTCCACAAGAAAAGGTAGATATATGTTTGCTGCATATGGATCGTTTAATTAAGCTAAAAGGTGAAAAAGTAGCGATTATGGAAATGCGTAAACATGCAGCTTGGTATTTAAAAGATATTGAAGGCAATGGTAAAGCGCGTAAGCAAATTAACAAAGCGGAGACTCGTGATGAGCTAGTGAATATATTATTTGAATTTGTAAGAGAAGTAGAAGCGGAAATGAAAGTTTCCTAAATGTATATTAGAAGAAATCTGCTGGCGTAAAACCAGCAGTTTTTTCTTTTAGTTCACGATATAGTGTGATAAGTTGATTATAAAGCCATTTCGGGTGTAAAATGAAGGTTATGTTGAGATACTGTTTAATGAATTTATAAGGTCGAACCAATTATACCTTTATCTTAAAAAATTGATTAATGGAGTTGATACTAATGTCAGAAGAATTAAATGATCATATGCGCGTTCGGCGCGAAAAGCTCGATACATACCGTAATCAAGGCCTTGATCCTTTTGGAGGTAAATTTGTCCGAACAGATTTAGCGAAGGAACTACATGAAAAATATGAACAATTCTCTAAAGAGGAATTAGAAGAAGCAAAATATCAAGTTACGATTGCAGGTAGAATTATGACAAAGCGTGGCAAAGGGAAAGCAGGCTTTGCTCATGTTCAAGATTTAAGTGGACAAATTCAATTGTATGTACGTAAAGATGCAATTGGAGAAGAAGCGTATGAAGTGTTCAACTCCATTGATCTTGGAGATATTGTTGGGGTTACTGGACTAATGTTCAAAACCAATGTTGGTGAATTATCTATTAAAGTAACTGAATTCCAACTACTTACGAAGTCACTTAGACCACTTCCTGAAAAGTATCACGGTCTTAAAGACGTGGAACAACGATACCGTCAACGCTATTTAGACTTAATCACGAATATGGAAAGTCGTGAAACCTTTGTAATGCGCAGTAAAATTATTCGTGCAATGCGAAACTATTTAGATGGCCAAGGCTTCCTAGAAGTAGAAACACCGATGATGCATAGCATTCCAGGTGGTGCATCTGCAAGACCATTCATTACACATCATAATGCGTTAGACATTCCACTATATATGCGTATTGCAATTGAGCTACATCTGAAGCGACTAATTGTTGGTGGTCTGGAGAAGGTATATGAAATAGGAAGAGTATTCCGAAATGAAGGGGTATCTACTAGACATAACCCGGAATTTACTATGTTAGAGTTATATGAAGCATATGCTGATTATCATGATATTATGAGCCTTACTGAAAATATGGTTGCTCATATTGCAGAGGAAGTACTAGGTACGACAACTGTAACCTATGGAGACTACAAAATAGACTTAAAGCCTGAGTGGAAACGAGTGCACATGGTTGACGCAGTAAAAGAACATACTGGTGTAGATTTCTGGGAGCATATGAGTGACGAAAAGGCGAGAGAGCTAGCGAAAGAACATGGAGTGGAAATTAAAGACAATATGACATTTGGTCATGTTGTAAATGAGTTCTTTGAGCAAAAAGTAGAAGAAAAACTAATTCAACCGACATTTGTATACGGCCATCCAGTGGAGATTTCTCCTTTAGCGAAGAAAAATGAAGAAGACGAGCGCTTCACAGATCGTTTTGAATTATTCATCGTCGCTCGTGAGCATGCTAATGCGTTCAGTGAGCTTAATGATCCAATTGATCAACGTGAACGTTTTGAAGCACAGGTTAAAGAAAGAGCAGAAGGAAATGATGAAGCACATTTAATGGATGAAGATTTCCTAGAAGCATTGGAGTATGGTATGGCACCAACAGGTGGACTTGGTATCGGTATTGATAGATTAGTTATGTTATTAACGAACTCACCATCTATTCGTGATGTATTATTATTCCCGCAAATGCGTAATAGATAATTTGCAAGAAGGTGAAGAGACAAGCACTTAAATTTAGAGTGGCTTGTCTCTTTTTTAATCCACTATTTTCCAGTAATAAAGTCTTGATTAATGGCCACAATCATGGTAAAGTAAATAATGTTGCTTTTACAGAATATAGCTACTCAAATTAATTTGAAAAAGTTGTTGACTTTAAATCGACAGCGTGATATATTAATAAAGTCGCTAATTTGAAAGGCGATAAAATAAAGCGAAAAACTTTTATAAAAAAACTGTTGACAAAGGAATTTAGAAATGGTATTATATAAGAGTTGACGCGAAAAGCAAAAACAAACTTTTTGCTCCTTGAAAACTGAACAAAACAACCAGTATGTCAAGAAGAAACATACCCTGTTTTTTCTATTAAAGAATTACAGAAGCTAGCAGCTTCTTTGCTAAGAATTACCTATGATTGATTGGTGTCAATCATAGACAAACTTTTTTGGAGAGTTTGATCTTGGCTCAGGACGAACGCTGGCGGCGTGCCTAATACATGCAAGTCGAGCGAGTGAAATTAACTGATCCCTTCGGGGTGACGTTAATGGATCTAGCGGCGGACGGGTGAGTAACACGTGGGCAACCTGCCTGTAAGACTGGGATAACTCGCGGAAACGTGAGCTAATACCGGATAACACTTCGAACCACATGGTTTGAAGATGAAAGGCGGCGCAAGCTGTCACTTACAGATGGGCCCGCGGCGCATTAGCTAGTTGGTGAGGTAACGGCTCACCAAGGCGACGATGCGTAGCCGACCTGAGAGGGTGATCGGCCACACTGGGACTGAGACACGGCCCAGACTCCTACGGGAGGCAGCAGTAGGGAATCTTCCGCAATGGACGAAAGTCTGACGGAGCAACGCCGCGTGAGTGATGAAGGTTTTCGGATTGTAAAACTCTGTTGTTAGGGAAGAACAAGTACAATAGTAACTGATTGTACCTTGACGGTACCTAACCAGAAAGCCCCGGCTAACTACGTGCCAGCAGCCGCGGTAATACGTAGGGGGCAAGCGTTGTCCGGAATTATTGGGCGTAAAGCGCGCGCAGGCGGTCCTTTAAGTCTGATGTGAAAGCCCACGGCTTAACCGTGGAGGGTCATTGGAAACTGGAGGACTTGAGTGCAGAAGAGGAGAGTGGAATTCCACGTGTAGCGGTGAAATGCGTAGAGATGTGGAGGAACACCAGTGGCGAAGGCGACTCTCTGGTCTGTAACTGACGCTGAGGCGCGAAAGCGTGGGGAGCGAACAGGATTAGATACCCTGGTAGTCCACGCCGTAAACGATGAGTGCTAGGTGTTAGGGGGTTTCCGCCCCTTAGTGCTGAAGTTAACGCATTAAGCACTCCGCCTGGGGAGTACGGCCGCAAGGCTGAAACTCAAAAGAATTGACGGGGGCCCGCACAAGCGGTGGAGCATGTGGTTTAATTCGAAGCAACGCGAAGAACCTTACCAGGTCTTGACATCCTCTGACCACCCTAGAGATAGGGCTTTCCCTTCGGGGACAGAGTGACAGGTGGTGCATGGTTGTCGTCAGCTCGTGTCGTGAGATGTTGGGTTAAGTCCCGCAACGAGCGCAACCCTTATTCTTAGTTGCCAGCATTTAGTTGGGCACTCTAAGGAGACTGCCGGTGACAAACCGGAGGAAGGTGGGGATGACGTCAAATCATCATGCCCCTTATGACCTGGGCTACACACGTGCTACAATGGATGGTACAAAGGGCAGCAAAACCGCGAGGTCGAGCAAATCCCATAAAACCATTCTCAGTTCGGATTGCAGGCTGCAACTCGCCTGCATGAAGCCGGAATCGCTAGTAATCGCGGATCAGCATGCCGCGGTGAATACGTTCCCGGGCCTTGTACACACCGCCCGTCACACCACGAGAGTTGGTAACACCCGAAGTCGGTGAGGTAACCTTTTGGAGCCAGCCGCCTAAGGTGGGACCAATGATTGGGGTGAAGTCGTAACAAGGTAGCCGTATCGGAAGGTGCGGCTGGATCACCTCCTTTCTAAGGAATAATTAAGGAAACCGACTAAGTTCGCCACGTCCTGTGGCAACGTCGGCATGACCTGCATCCTGCAGGCCTAAACATACTGTGTTGTTTGGTTCAGTTTTGAGGGAGTAAATTCCTCAAAAAGCAAGGAACTTCTGTTAGAACCCGTCACATCCTGTGACGAACACAGAAGTCACCACATCCTGTGGAAGTGTACCTTGAAAACTAAATAAGAGTAACAACGACATCAAACTTTAAAGCAAGGCTATTAATATAGTGAAACGCTTATTCATAATTAGTTAAGTGAATAAGGGCGCACGGTGGATGCCTTGGCACTAGGAGCCGATGAAGGACGGGACTAACACCGATATGCCTCGGGGAGTCGTAAGTAGACTTCGATCCGAGGATTTCCGAATGGGGGAACCCACTGTTCGTAATGGAACAGTATCCATATCTGAATACATAGGGTATGGAAGGCAGACCCGGGGAACTGAAACATCTCATTACCCGGAGGAAGAGAAAGCAAATGCGATTTCCTGAGTAGCGGCGAGCGAAACGGAAACAGCCCAAACCAAAAAGCTTGCTTTTTGGGGTTGTAGGACACTCCATACGGAGTTACAAAGGAATTCCTTAGATGAAGATACCTGGAAAGGTAAGCCGCAGAAGGTAACAGCCCTGTAATCGAAAAGGAATTCTCTCTGGAGTGTATCCTGAGTACGGCGGAACACGTGAAATTCCGTCGGAATCCGGGAGGACCATCTCCCAAGGCTAAATACTACCTAGTGACCGATAGTGAACCAGTACCGTGAGGGAAAGGTGAAAAGCACCCCGGAAGGGGAGTGAAATAGAACCTGAAACCGTGTGCCTACAAGTAGTCGGAGCACGTTAATGTGTGACGGCGTACCTTTTGTAGAATGGACCGGCGAGTTACGATCGTATGCGAGGTTAAGTGGAAGACACGGAGCCGCAGCGAAAGCGAGTCTGAATAGGGCGAATTAGTATGCGGTCGTAGACCCGAAACCGTGTGATCTACCCATGTCCAGGGTGAAGGTCAGGTAACACTGACTGGAGGCCCGAACCCACGTATGTTGAAAAATGCGGGGATGAGGTGTGGGTAGGGGTGAAATGCCAATCGAACACGGAGATAGCTGGTTCTCTCCGAAATAGCTTTAGGGCTAGCCTCAAGAGTTGAGTACTGGAGGTAGAGCACTGATTGGACTAGGGGCCCTCATCGGGTTACCGAATTCAGTCAAACTCCGAATGCCAGATACTTTATCTTGGGAGTCAGTCTATGGGTGATAAGGTTCATAGACGAAAGGGAAACAGCCCAGACCGCCAGCTAAGGTCCCAAAGTATACGTTAAGTGGAAAAGGATGTGGAGTTGCACAGACAACCAGGATGTTGGCTTAGAAGCAGCCACCATTTAAAGAGTGCGTAATAGCTCACTGGTCGAGTGACTCTGCGCCGAAAATATACCGGGGCTAAACGTATCACCGAAGCTGCGGATTGTTCTTACGAACAATGGTAGGAGAGCGTTCTAAGTGCTGTGAAGTCAGACCGTGAGGACTGGTGGAGCGCTTAGAAGTGAGAATGCCGGTATGAGTAGCGAAAAAAGAGTGAGAATCTCTTTCACCGAATGCCTAAGGTTTCCTGAGGAAGGCTCGTCCTCTCAGGGTTAGTCGGGACCTAAGCCGAGGCCGAAAGGCGTAGGCGATGGACAACAGGTTGATATTCCTGTACCACCTCATGATCGTTATGAGCGATGGGGGGACGCAGTAGGATAGGGAATGCGCACCACTGGATGTGTGCGCCCAAGCAGTGAGGCTGTCAGGTAGGCAAATCCGCCTGGCGTAAGGTTGAGCTGTGATGGGGAGTGAAATATAGTAGCGAAGTTCCTGATTTCACACTGCCAAGAAAAGCCTCTAGCCAGATCATAGGTGCCCGTACCGCAAACCGACACAGGTAGGCGAGGAGAGAATCCTAAGGTGAGCGGGAGAACTCTCGTTAAGGAACTCGGCAAAATGACCCCGTAACTTCGGGAGAAGGGGTGCTTCTTGCATGAGAAGCCGCAGTGAATAGGCCCAAGCGACTGTTTAGCAAAAACACAGGTCTCTGCGAAGCCGAAAGGCGAAGTATAGGGGCTGACACCTGCCCGGTGCTGGAAGGTTAAGGGGATGAGTTAGGGTTTACCCGAAGCTTTGAACCGAAGCCCCAGTAAACGGCGGCCGTAACTATAACGGTCCTAAGGTAGCGAAATTCCTTGTCGGGTAAGTTCCGACCCGCACGAAAGGTGTAACGATTTGGGCACTGTCTCAACGAGAGACCCGGTGAAATTATACTATGCGTGAAGATGCGCATTACCCGCGACAGGACGGAAAGACCCCGTGGAGCTTTACTGTAGCCTGATATTGAATGTCTGTGCAGCTTGTACAGGATAGGTGGGAGCCTTAGAAACCGGAGCGCTAGCTTCGGTGGAGGCATCCGTGGGATACCACCCTGGCTGTATGGACCTTCTAACCCAGGACCGTAATCCGGTTCGGAGACAGTGTCAGGCGGGCAGTTTGACTGGGGCGGTCGCCTCCTAAAAGGTAACGGAGGCGCCCAAAGGTTCCCTCAGAATGGTTGGAAATCATTCGTAGAGTGTAAAGGCAGAAGGGAGCTTGACTGCGAGACCTACAAGTCGAGCAGGGACGAAAGTCGGGCTTAGTGATCCGGTGGTTCCGCATGGAAGGGCCATCGCTCAACGGATAAAAGCTACCCCGGGGATAACAGGCTTATCTCCCCCAAGAGTTCACATCGACGGGGAGGTTTGGCACCTCGATGTCGGCTCATCGCATCCTGGGGCTGTAGTCGGTCCCAAGGGTTGGGCTGTTCGCCCATTAAAGCGGTACGCGAGCTGGGTTCAGAACGTCGTGAGACAGTTCGGTCCCTATCCGTCGTGGGCGTTGGAAGTTTGAGAGGAGCTGTCCTTAGTACGAGAGGACCGGGATGGACACACCGCTGGTGTACCAGTTGTTCCGCCAGGAGCATAGCTGGGTAGCTACGTGTGGAAAGGATAAGTGCTGAAAGCATCTAAGCATGAAGCCCCCCTCAAGATGAGACTTCCCATCACTTCGAGTGAGTAAGATCCCTTAGAGACTATGAGGTTGATAGGTCCGAGGTGGAAGCGTGGTGACACGTGGAGCTGACGGATACTAATAGATCGAGGACTTAACTAATTTATTTGATATCGTTTGTTTACTCTTATTTAGTTTTCAGGGTATAATTATTTTAAAAAAACCCTTGCATTTCTCTTTGGGAATGCATATAATATATCTTGTCTTGATTTTAAGACAATGTCTGGTAGCGATAGCGAGAAGGTCACACCTGTTCCCATACCGAACACAGAAGTTAAGCTTCTCAGCGCCGATGGTAGTTGGGGCATTGCCCCTGCGAGAGTAGGACGCCGCCAGGCGGAGGATTAGCTCAGCTGGGAGAGCACCTGCCTTACAAGCAGGGGGTCACAGGTTCGAGCCCTGTATCCTCCACCATGCCGGCCTAGCTCAATTGGTAGAGCAACTGACTTGTAATCAGTAGGTTGGGGGTTCAAGTCCTCTGGCCGGCACCACTTTTCATTACGAGCCATTAGCTCAGTCGGTAGAGCAACGAGCAATACTTCCACCGAATAAGCTACGAGTAACCCCGAAGCATACACATCCTTGAAGATACTTGGAGATGCAGAGGTACACCTTGAAGGACGCTCAAATTAATTTAGAATCACTCATTACTATGAGCCATTAGCTCAGTCGGTAGAGCATCTGACTTTTAATCAGAGGGTCGAAGGTTCGAATCCTTCATGGCTCACCATTTAAATATGCGGGTGTGGCGGAATTGGCAGACGCGCTAGACTTAGGATCTAGTATCTTCGGATGTGGGGGTTCGACTCCCTTCACCCGCACCATTTATTTAATAAAACGCGGAAGTAGTTCAGTGGTAGAACACCACCTTGCCAAGGTGGGGGTCGCGGGTTCGAATCCCGTCTTCCGCTCCATATAGTAAGTGCCGGGGTGGCGGAACTGGCAGACGCACAGGACTTAAAATCCTGCGGTAGGTGACTACCGTACCGGTTCGATTCCGGTCCTCGGCACCATTAGCGCCCGTAGCTCAATTGGATAGAGCGTTTGACTACGGATCAAAAGGTTAGGGGTTCGACTCCTCTCGGGCGCGCCATTAACGGGAAGTAGCTCAGCTTGGTAGAGCACATGGTTTGGGACCATGGGGTCGCAGGTTCGAATCCTGTCTTCCCGACCATTAAAAAATATAATTTGGGGCCTTAGCTCAGCTGGGAGAGCGCCTGCCTTGCACGCAGGAGGTCAGCGGTTCGATCCCGCTAGGCTCCACCATTTTATGACTTTATTTTGCTCCTTGAAAACTGAACAAAACAACCAGTATGTCAAGAAGAAACATACCCTGTTTTTTCTATTAAAGAATTACAGAAGCTAGCAGCTTCTTTGCTAAGAATTACCTATGATTGATTGGTGTCAATCATAGACAAACTTTTTTGGAGAGTTTGATCTTGGCTCAGGACGAACGCTGGCGGCGTGCCTAATACATGCAAGTCGAGCGAGTGAAATTAACTGATCCCTTCGGGGTGACGTTAATGGATCTAGCGGCGGACGGGTGAGTAACACGTGGGCAACCTGCCTGTAAGACTGGGATAACTCGCGGAAACGTGAGCTAATACCGGATAACACTTCGAACCACATGGTTTGAAGATGAAAGGCGGCGCAAGCTGTCACTTACAGATGGGCCCGCGGCGCATTAGCTAGTTGGTGAGGTAACGGCTCACCAAGGCGACGATGCGTAGCCGACCTGAGAGGGTGATCGGCCACACTGGGACTGAGACACGGCCCAGACTCCTACGGGAGGCAGCAGTAGGGAATCTTCCGCAATGGACGAAAGTCTGACGGAGCAACGCCGCGTGAGTGATGAAGGTTTTCGGATTGTAAAACTCTGTTGTTAGGGAAGAACAAGTACAATAGTAACTGATTGTACCTTGACGGTACCTAACCAGAAAGCCCCGGCTAACTACGTGCCAGCAGCCGCGGTAATACGTAGGGGGCAAGCGTTGTCCGGAATTATTGGGCGTAAAGCGCGCGCAGGCGGTCCTTTAAGTCTGATGTGAAAGCCCACGGCTTAACCGTGGAGGGTCATTGGAAACTGGAGGACTTGAGTGCAGAAGAGGAGAGTGGAATTCCACGTGTAGCGGTGAAATGCGTAGAGATGTGGAGGAACACCAGTGGCGAAGGCGACTCTCTGGTCTGTAACTGACGCTGAGGCGCGAAAGCGTGGGGAGCGAACAGGATTAGATACCCTGGTAGTCCACGCCGTAAACGATGAGTGCTAGGTGTTAGGGGGTTTCCGCCCCTTAGTGCTGAAGTTAACGCATTAAGCACTCCGCCTGGGGAGTACGGCCGCAAGGCTGAAACTCAAAAGAATTGACGGGGGCCCGCACAAGCGGTGGAGCATGTGGTTTAATTCGAAGCAACGCGAAGAACCTTACCAGGTCTTGACATCCTCTGACCACCCTAGAGATAGGGCTTTCCCTTCGGGGACAGAGTGACAGGTGGTGCATGGTTGTCGTCAGCTCGTGTCGTGAGATGTTGGGTTAAGTCCCGCAACGAGCGCAACCCTTATTCTTAGTTGCCAGCATTTAGTTGGGCACTCTAAGGAGACTGCCGGTGACAAACCGGAGGAAGGTGGGGATGACGTCAAATCATCATGCCCCTTATGACCTGGGCTACACACGTGCTACAATGGATGGTACAAAGGGCAGCAAAACCGCGAGGTCGAGCAAATCCCATAAAACCATTCTCAGTTCGGATTGCAGGCTGCAACTCGCCTGCATGAAGCCGGAATCGCTAGTAATCGCGGATCAGCATGCCGCGGTGAATACGTTCCCGGGCCTTGTACACACCGCCCGTCACACCACGAGAGTTGGTAACACCCGAAGTCGGTGAGGTAACCTTTTGGAGCCAGCCGCCTAAGGTGGGACCAATGATTGGGGTGAAGTCGTAACAAGGTAGCCGTATCGGAAGGTGCGGCTGGATCACCTCCTTTCTAAGGAATAATTAAGGAAACCGACTAAGTTCGCCACGTCCTGTGGCAACGTCGGCATGACCTGCATCCTGCAGGCCTAAACATACTGTGTTGTTTGGTTCAGTTTTGAGGGAGTAAATTCCTCAAAAAGCAAGGAACTTCTGTTAAAACCCGTCACGTCCTGTGACGAACACAGAAGCCACCACATCCTGTGGAAGTGTACCTTGAAAACTAAATAAGAGTAACAACGACATCAAACTTTAAAGCAAGGCTATTAATATAGTGAAACGCTTATTCATAATTAGTTAAGTGAATAAGGGCGCACGGTGGATGCCTTGGCACTAGGAGCCGATGAAGGACGGGACTAACACCGATATGCCTCGGGGAGTCGTAAGTAGACTTCGATCCGAGGATTTCCGAATGGGGGAACCCACTGTTCGTAATGGAACAGTAT